>JBILGG010000022.1:0-10665 GCA_044351165.1 Candidatus Caenarcanales bacterium
CGTGATCGGCATTGTAGCTAGCAGGTTACTGGACCGCTTTTATTTACCGGTTTTTATTATGGCGATAGAAGGTGATATCGCTAAAGGCTCGGTGAGATGTATTGATGTGCCTGGCTTAGATATCTATGAAGAAATGAAAACTATCCAGTTGAAGCATAATATTTTTTTAAAATACGGCGGACACAAGATGGCGGCAGGTTTTAGTGTATCTAGCTCAAGAGTAGTAGAATTCCAGAACATAATCAGGGAGCACTTCTTACAGCTACTCTCCCAAAAAAATATTGCCAAGATCCTTAAAATCGACTCTGCTATTCGTCTTCAAGAGCTTAATTCCAGCTTTCTAAATCGAGTTGCTAAGCTCGCTCCTTACGGAGTCGATAACCCATCAGCGTTATTTGTGGCAGGTCCACTTAAGATCAAGTCCACACGCACTCTTGGTAAAGAACAAAAACATCTGAAATTATTTTTGCAAGAGCCAAACAATCCTAAAATCTACGAGGCGCTGATCTGGAATCGCGCGCAAGAGTTTCTCGATGATTTTGGGCGAGGTGATATAAACGATCTGAGCATAGCTTTTACCCCAAAAGAAAAATTTTACTTAGATGAGCTCTCTATCGAGCTGGAGATAAAAGACTGGAAACACTTCCAAGACGCAGACCCTGTGCTGTTTTCACGATTTAGAGATTCTAGTAAAAATATGCTAAAATCATAATCGTTATGATTAAAACAGCTTATGTATTTCCAGGACAAGGTGCTCAATTCGTGGGTATGGGCAAAGAATCTAGTGAGCTTGATTCTAGTATCGGTGATATCTACAAAAAAGCCGATGAGATATTTAGTGAATTCCACAAAAACAGCACGCTTGATATTAAATCTATCTCCCAGATTAGCTTCCAAGGCCCTGAGGAGCTATTGACTAGAACTATTTACACTCAGCCAGCGATCTTGAGCTTGAGTATTGCTCTTGCTTTTAAGCTAAAACAAGAAATCAAAAACGCTAAAATTCTTGCGCCGAGCTATGTGGCAGGACACAGTCTGGGAGAGTTTTCTGCGCTTTATATAGCTGATGTGCTGAGCCTTGAAGATGTTCTTCAGCTAGTCTGCAAAAGAGCTCAGCTTATGGAAAATGCTCCATCTGGCGCTATGTCAGCGATAGTGGGCTGTGATGAAACCCAATTAAATCAATTACTCCAAGGGCAAGAAAGTGTTTCGGTCGCTAATTTTAATGCACCTGACCAAATCGTAATCACCGGCACAAAAACTGGAGTAGAAAATTTTAATTCGCTAGTTACAGATTTTTCAAATTCTCAAAATCTAAAGATCCGAGTTATCCCGCTTAATGTCGGCGGAGCTTTCCACTCGCCTCTTATGCAGAGTGCTAGCGATGAATTTGCTGATCTGATCGACAAATGTGTGTTTAACACCGCATCTGCCCCTATCATCCAGAACACAGTCGCCCAGCCAGTTACAGACCCAGTCGCGATAAAAGAAAATCTAAAAAAACAAATGTGCGGCTCGGTGAGATGGACTGAGACTGTTAAATTCTTACTAGCTAAACCAGAAGAGGTTCAAGAAGTCTGGGAAATCGGTCCTGGTAAGGTTTTGGCGGGGTTAATGAAGAAACAAGATCGTAGATTCCCCACTAAAAATATCTCTTCAAGCCAAGAACTCGCTGATATCCTTAATCCCCAAGCCTTAGCTAGCTAAAAGATTAGTCGTGCCAGAAAAACATCACAACAAATTCTCTTGGTACCCTGGTCACATAGCCAAAGCCGAAAGAGAGCTAAAAGAAAAAATTAAAGCTATCGATATAATTATCGAGCTAAGAGATGCGCGCATTCCGCTCTCTAGCGCTCACCAAGAGCTTTCTACCTGGGCAGGCTCCAAACCCATAATTATAGTGCTGACCAAATCAGATCTAGCCGATCCAGAAAAAACCAAAAAATTCTGCGCCGAATCAAAAGCTCTCTCCATCGACAGCAAAAACCCCAAGACCCTCAAGCCACTAATAAACACCATCGAGAAGCTCGCCCAGCCTCTAATAGAAAAATCTCAGAAAAAAGGCATCACCGGAAAACCAATCAGGATCATGGTCGCAGGCTACCCCAATGTCGGCAAGTCCACACTTATAAACGCTCTTTCAAAAACCAAAAAAGCAAAAGTAGAAAACAAACCCGGCGTCACCAAACAACAACAATGGATAGATATGCCATCCAAAACCCCTCTAAAACTGCTGGACACACCTGGTATTATTCCGCCAAAATTTTATAGCGACGACCAATCTCTTAAGCTTGCGCTGTGTAACTGCGTGGGTAACACCGCTTACGATGTCGAGATTCTCGCTGAAGCTGGGATGGTATTCCTAGATCAGATTAGTGACGGCAAGGTTCTCGCCTATTACGGAATCACAGAACCAAGCCTGAGCGCGATCGCCATCGCCAAAAAACTAAAAGTAAACCAAGAGCTAAATATTCATAAATCAGCATTGATGTTTATTAATGATTTTAGAGATCAAAAATTCGGAAATTTGAGTCTGGACTAGGGTTTTGGGGTTAAAAAACAAAACCCATAGCATTCGCTGAAAAACGATTTTTGAGGCGGAATCCTTAAACAGCTACAGAAGAATTGTCATTAGCTTCTACTTCCTTCATAGAAAGTGAAGTTCTGCCCTTGAAATCTGTACCTTGGACTTTTACTTTTACGATCTGTCCCATCTCGACGATATCAGAGACATTATTCACACGCTCTTTGCTGAGCTGAGAAATATGCACTAGTCCAGAGTTACCACCGAAAAGCTCGACGATCGCACCAATTCCATCAAGGATTTTTACGACTTTACCTTCCCAAATCTCGCCAGCTTGCACGCCGTTCGCGCTTGCAAGCACGTACTTGAGAGCTTCTTGGGAAGCTTCTTTATTAGTCGAGAAGATATTGACTTGTCCGTTATCGTTAATGTCGATTTCGACTCCAGTCTGCTCAATAATCCACTTGATGTTTTTGCCTTGAGGACCAATCACCGCGCCGATTCTATCAGTCTCGACTTTAGCGATAGTAATTCTCGGAGCATTAGATTTCAGCTCTTGTCTTGGAGAGCTAATTACATTATTCATCGCAGATAAAATATGCAATCTACCAGCGCGCGCCTGTTCAATAGCGCGTCTCATAGTCTCGATCGAAATGCCCTTAATCTTAATATCCATCTGCAAAGCAGAGATACCATACTCATTACCAGCTACTTTGAAGTCCATATCGCCAAGAAAATCTTCTAGCTCATGAATATCAGTCAGCACCGTAGTCTTAGCAGGTTCGTGGATAAGACCCATCGCGACACCCGCAACAGCAGTCTTCATCGGCACTCCAGCGTCAAATAACGCAAGCGAAGAAGCGCAAGTCGCGCCCATAGAAGTAGATCCCGCAGATTCTAAAACCTCAGAAACTACTCTAATAGTATATGGAAAAACATCTCTTGCAGGCAGAGCAGGAATAATCGCTCTTTCAGCGAGTGCGCCGTGTCCGATTTCTCTACGACCCGGTCCGCGAGAGGCTTTTGGCTCTCCTACTGACCAGCCAGGAAAATTATAATTGTGCATATAATGTTTTTCTGTTTCAGAATCGATACCATCTAGCGAACGGCACATACGCTCAGTCCCAAAAGTAGTAATCGCCATCACTTGAGTATCACCTCTAGTGAAAAGCGAGTCGCCATGGACCTTTGGAAGGCTTCCTGTCTCGATAAATAAATCTCTTACAGTAAACGGATCTCTACCATCAGCTCTGACACTGGTTTCGGTGATTTGCTTGCGGAGTAATTTTTTCTCGAGTTTTTTCATCTGCTCGCCCATAGCAAACTTGTTAGTAGCTAAGTATTTAGCAAGCTCAGAATCCTCTCCTAGAGCCAAAATCGCGGCATCAACTTTTGCTTGAGCTTGATTAACTAACTCACGGCGTGATGATTTAGAAGCATTCTGCATAGAAGCTTTTAGATCTTCTGTCGCGTGCTTCTCGATGATCGCAACCAATTCTTGATTAGGTTCTGGCGCGGTAAATTCTTGTCTCACGACGCCTACCATATCAGCGAATTTTTTGATTTGCTCTACTTGTTGCTTGATATAACCGTGCGCAAACTCAATAGCGTCGACGACTTTAGAGTCCTCGACAAAATTAGCGCCAGCCTCGACCATCATGATCGAATCTTTTGTACCAGCAACTACGATATCAAGATCAGAAGCTAATTGATCAGCTTCACTAGGGTTAACTACAAAATTTCCATCTTGATCGAGAGCAACTCTCACCGCACCAAAAGGACCTTCGTAGGGCAAGCCAGCAAGCTCGAGCGCGAAGCCCGCACCTAGCATGGCGATTGTATCTGGCGGAACCGTTGGGTCTATGCTCAGAGTCATAGCGCTGATTTGGACATCGTGTCTGTAACCATCACTAAACAAAGGTCTGACGGGGCGATCGATAAGCCTAGAGATCAAAACCGCTTTATCAGAGGCTTTGCCCTCGCGGCGGTTATAGCTACCCGGGATTCTTCCGACTGAGTAAAGTTTTTCTTCAAAATCTACCATCAACGGGAAATAATCAATTCCTTCTTTTGGCTTGTCAGAAGCTGTAACTGTAACCAAAAGCACTGTTTCTTTAGCTTGGATCATGACAGAGCCTGATGTCTGTTTGGCGTATTTTCCGGTATTAACTCTAATCTCGGTGCCAGCTAGATCGAATTTTATTTCTTTTTCGTTGAATTTCATTTTTATTTTTCCTAATATTAACAATACCAAGTTTAGGGCCATCCCAAAACTTGTTCTACTTTTTATTCAAATCAAGAGAACTATTACTATTTTATACCCAAAAAATTATTTTCTTAGGTCGAATTTTTCAAGAGCCTCGCGGTAACGAGTAATATCTGAATCTTTAAGGTATTTTAGTAATCTTTTACGCTTTCCAACTTTTTGCTGAAGACCTCTTTTGGATTTGTGGTCTTTAGGGTTAGCTTTTAGGTGCTCAGTAAGCTGATCGATATCAGTGGTAAGGATAGCGATCTGCACTTCAGTCTTACCTGAATCCTTAGCATGCGAGCCGTGCTTAGCGATTAGTGCTTGTTTTTGTTCTTTAGATATTGGCATTTTTTCCTCTTTTTTGTTTGAATTCTGTGATTACAACAAAGCCTTTTTCAAGACCGTTTTTTATTATAGCATTTTTTGGTGGGGTTTGTGGCACCGCTCTGGACGGGGGTTTTAAGGCTTGTTGCAATTTTTGAATAGTTTTGAAATTTGCAAGCGCGAAATTATCTTAGTTCTGCGGAAACGGTAAGTGCGGCCCCCTTAAATAGAGGAGGGCGAGGCGTGAGCGAAACACAGCTATGGGTGATTTGGCGTCAAGTTTAATGATTGAGGACCAAAAGCCATAGGCAACAACTCCTCAATAGTACTCAAAATAATCCGGGTCTTATTAGTGTTCGACATAATAACCACGGTGTTTTTAACAGAAATCTGGGAGCTTTCAAAAATAACTTGCCGGCAAGCCCCGCAAGGAGCGATTACATCCTCAGAATGAAAATCATGCCCTTTACCGATAATAGCGATAGCGGAGATTTTTTGGATGCCCTGAGCGGCGGCAGAGACTATAGCGGATCTTTCGGCGCAGATACTGGTGCCTGCGGCGTTTTCGACATTAGTGCCGGTGATGATTCTACCGTCCAGAGACAGAAGAGCAGAACCCACCATAAATTTGTGGTAAGGGCTATAAGAGTTAGACATCGCATGCTCAGCTGAATCTAGAAGTTTTTTGTACTCGGGGGATAAATCCTTATAAGCGATTGACTGAGCTTGAAAATTATTCATCATAACAGGCTTAACCTCTCTTGGTTTTATTATAGAGCAAGAGCTTAAAGACATCAGCAGTAAAAAAATAATTCGTCTCATCTAAAACTGTCCTGTTCTGAGCATGACAAGGGTGCAAGCCTCCAAAACCTCTGAGCCACCAGCTTTTAGCTTATTTGCTAGATCTGGATTTTCTGTGCCGGGATTAAAAATCACGCGCGCGGGTTTGGCTCTCAGGATCTGATCTTCAATCTCTGACGAGATTTTAGCGTTTACATACATAGTTAGAGTATGAAGTTTAATATCCTCATTCATCATTAACGCATCAAGATTACCGTAGGCTTTTTGAGCAAGGATCTCGGTGAGCAAGGGGTGGATAGGATAGACTCTATGACCGTGTTTTGCGAGTAATTCAACAGCCTGATAAGAATATCGATCAGGATTATTACTCGCGCCTAGGACTGCTACTGTTACCATAATGATTTATTTTAGCAGAAGCTAATTTAGATGAGTAGGAACCGAATCCTTAGCCTGCCTAAGTGAAGATTTTTTTTCAAGAGCGATTTGCTCGGCGATTTGGATAATTTCGTTAGTGAGCCAGAGATAAGCGGTACTAGATTCGGTGTAATCCGCTTCAAAACAGGCATCCACACGCCCGTCTTTGTGGAGCTGTTGGGCTTGCTTAAAAGATAGTGGGTTAGATTTGTTATAAACAGCAAAAGTTTTTCCGTGATTTTTTTTCACCACCGAGAAAGCGGGCACATCGCTAGGACCATCAGCGATATAAATCATATTTCTAAAAGGCACTCTGCGATCTTGTTCTAGCATGGCTTGATTAACACTAATATCATCAGGATGTACATTAACACCCTTGTTAATTTCAAACAGCGCGCGGGTTTTGGTGGTGTTATCGATTTGGTAAGCGATATCATTTATACAGCCATTACCCTCAATCAAGCTCAGCGAGCCGGCTTCTGGATGATAAGCTGATTCGATAAATTCACAACCCCAAATCCCATTAACAAAACGATTTATCGAAGAGCCTCTAATTACTTCTGTAAGACCGGTGCTGACTATATAATGCTCGACTTTAATCTCGAAGCGCCTAAATAAATCATTCGCCAAAACCAATTCCTGACAGACTTGGAAAAAATCTGGTAATCCTGGAAACATCTCGAGCTGAGAACCGAGCTCTCGTAATTTTTTATTAGAGAGATTCTTAAAAATACCTTTGCGCACATAAGTAAGAATGTGATTGAGGTAAGCTGTATCAGGACTGAGCTTAATGCCTTGTTGCTTGAATAGGTTAGGGAGCTGATTGACTTCATCCCAAAATTGTTTTTCATCCACTCCGAACTCTTGAAATATTGGTTTTTGCATGTAGTAAGGGATAAGAGTTTTATCAAAATCCCATACTATGGCAATTATGTTTTGGCTGAAGCTTGGTTTCATGGATAATAAATATAATCGCACATTTAACAAGTGAAATTGCTAGAATTATAAATTATGAAAAAACTCGTTATCACTCTAGCCTTATTTAGTATTTGCTCAATTTCGGCAAAAGCGTTTATAATGCCTATTGGAGCCGGTCCCATACATAAAGAAGCCATTCCTTACGTGTCTGATAATAGTTTTCCAAAAGTAAAAGGTATGAACCTTGAAGGCGAAGAAAAATTTCTGCCTAAGGATTTTAAAGCCCCTAAAAATATCGTGATCGTCGCTTTTAAGCGCGAGCAACAAGCTGATGTAGATACCTGGATAAAAGCTTTAGACCCAGTCATAGAAGGGAATCCACAGCTTGCACTCTATGAGCTTCCCGTCCTCCAAAAATTTAATTTTTTGATGCGCTTCAATATTAATAACGGAATGCGCTATGGAATTCCTGACCAAAAAGCCCGCGAGCGCACTATTTGTCTGTATTTAGACAAAACCAGCTTCAAGAATAAATTAGCACTTGTTAGCGAAGATCAAATCGTAGTTTTTTTAGTAGATCAAGCTGGCATGGTAAAAGCTAAAATTTTCGGAGCCGCTATTCCAGCGACTATCGACCATCTAAAAGAATTACTCAATAAATGAATTTGACAGAGACTTTTATAAGCCCTTTTGACTTGCTCCAAGAAAAAATCTTGCTTTGGTACAATCAAGGTCTAAACCTGCTTCCTGAGCTGTTTGCCGCACTTGTGGTATTTGGACTTTTTTGGTATATCTCTAATATCACTGAGCCTAGCCTAAAAAAGCTTCTTAGTAAATCCTTCACTAATACAGGGCTTGCGAATTTTATTTCGGTACTAATTAAAATCGTTATTATCGCTTTTGGATTTATTCTCGCGATAAATATACTTAAGCTAGATAAGGCTGTAACTTCTATTCTTGCTGGGATCGGTATTATAGGATTCGCTCTAGGATTTGCTTTTCAGGATATGGCGGCTAACTTAGTCTCTGGGATCGCGCTGGTGATTAGAGAAGATTACCCTTTTAAAGTCGGTGATTTCATTGAGACTGAAGGCTTACAAGGTTTTGTTAGAGAAATTGATTTACGCTCTACTACCCTAGAAACCCCTCAGGGACACAATATTATTATTCCTAATAAGAAAATTTACGAAAGTCACATCCATAATCTCACTTCACTTGGCAAGCGGCGAATTGATATAGATATCTCAGTTGACTACAAAGAAGATCTAGAGCGAGTCGAAACAATCGCTAAAGACGCGATAGCTAATCTTGGAGGTCTTTCGCCTACTGAAAAGATAGAGATCTTTTATCAAGAGTTTGGTGAGTACGCTGTCAAGCTAAAATTGGTTTTTTGGGTCAAACTTAAAGAAGGCACTGAGCACGTAAGAGCAAGGCATTTAGCTATTAAGCTTTTAAAATCAGCTTTTGATAATAACGGCATAAGCTTGCCTTATCCCGTAACCAAAATTGAAACTGATTTAGGTATAAATAAATAGTATTTTTAGAAATTTTATCTTTTATTCTTTATATTAGTTGAGAATTATTTTATAATTTAGTAATATCCATGGGCTGTACCTCAGCTGGATAGAGGACTCGGCTACGAACCGAGGCGCCGGGGGTTCGAATCCCTCCAGCCCAGCCATTTTTAGAAACTTACTAAAGTTCAAATTAAGGACTGAGACTCAATTTGAATTTATTTGGATTTTTTAGAGCCGCCGCCAAAAAGCATTTTAAAAAATTCACCTACTAAACCAAACAATCCAGCAAAAAGACCACCTCCACCTTTTTGCTTTCCACCTTTGCCTGACTTCTTACCGCCACAATTTTGACAACCGCCAGAACCATTTGTACCACCAGAACCGTTTGTACCGCCAGAACCGTTTGCACCGCCAGAACCGCTTGTACCGCTAGAAGGAGGTGTAGCTGAAGTTCCAGGCATTTGAGTAGCTGAAGGGGGCTGGCCAGTAGCTGGCGGAGTTGACGCTGAAGTAGATGGAATTGCCGCAGATGAAGGGCTAGGATTAGCCGCAGGGATTGGAGAAGGTAAGTTTGATATACCACTTGTCATGGAAGTATAATCACAAACCGTGTTTAAGCTTAGGTTATGAAAGTTTATAATTTTAAATCTCTAGTTCAAAAATTCTAATAATATTATAGGTATAAAAAGAAAGCGAAATCAGCCCTATAATACAAGCCACTATAGCAAAAGCCATAGATAAGGGGATTGGTTTAGACTCAATAGTCTTAGCTTGCCCCCAAAAAGCGGCTTTTATAACCGGGAAAATATAAAAAATATTGATAATACTGCCGATAATCAGAAAAACAGCCGCCGCATAATTACCAGAATGTAATTCTTCAAGAAGCATCAAATCCTTACTTAAATATCCCGCTAATAAAGGGAAACCTGCAATAGACATACCGCAAACACCGATACAAAGCACGATTAATTTAGTCGAGGGTGCGATCTTACGAATTTCAGAGACATCAGTCGTGCCGTAAACACAATTATAAAAACCAGCAATAAAAAACAAACAAATTTTAGCTACAGAGTGAGTAACTATATGTAACATAGCACCCAAAATCGAAGTAGGAGTCGCTATTAAAATAGCCGTAATAATGTAAGAAAGCTGACTTACCGTAGAGTTTGAGAAACGTACCTTGAGATTTGGGTCTTTGAGTGCTTTATAAGCAGAATATAGAGCAGTAAAACCACAGATATAAGTCAAAGAACCAGCAAGGTAAAATTTAGATGTCAAGAAATGCAAGAAGTCTAAACCATAGACATAGACAGCGATTTTAATAAGCGCAATAGATCCAGATGTAACCGCCGCTACAGAATGAACCAAGGCACTTACAGGCGCTGGTGCCAGCATCGTCTTAGGAAGCCAATTATTAAAAGGAGCGACACAGTTTTTTGACATGCCGATTATAAACATTATCAAAAGTATAGAAGCTAATATAGGACTTGCTTGCAGACTAGTCGGCAAAATATCACCGAAATCAAAATGCCCCTCAAGTTGGTAAATAGCTGAGATAGCGGGCAGTAAAATAAAAATTGCGGGCAATAAGGTAGCTTTCAAATAAATCTTACCTGCAGAGTGACTATCTGGAGTATCTCTTAGGATTATAAGAGGATAAATAAATGGTATACCCAACAAATAAAAAACAAATAGAGTTAGTAAATTTCCAGCAAATGCTGTCGCCAAGACACTTGCAAGCACCAAGCTTAAATATAAGTGAAATTTTTGTGCTTTTTCTTGGAAGCCATAAAGTATAAAAGAATAACTGTAAATTGTAGTAATAATCCAAGCAAAATTTACCACTAGAGCAAATAACCAAGAGTATTTATCCATCAAAAAAACAATATTGAAGCCTAAATCTAATTTTTCAGTGT
>JBILGG010000023.1:0-10622 GCA_044351165.1 Candidatus Caenarcanales bacterium
AAAATTTTCTTACCAATCATCAATTCAAAAACCTCAATCACTTGATTTCTAGCGTCTCGGGCGCGCTGGCAGACGACCACATTAACCCCAGAATCAACCAGCCGGTTTTTAGTAATATTTTTTCTGCTTGCTTTCCGGGCGGCTCGATAACCGGCGCGCCCAAAAAACGCGCAATAGAAATTATCCGCCAGCTAGAACCCAGCACTAGAGGGGCTTACACAGGGTGCATGGGATATTATAAATTTAGCGGAGAAGGTGAGTTTAGTATTTTGATCCGCACCATTGTTTTTGATAAAAAAACTCAGAGCTATTCTTTTCACTCGGGAGCGGGCATCACCAGCTCATCAGACCCCCAAAAAGAACTAGAAGAAATTTATCTAAAAGCAGAAAAACTAGCAGAAGCCCTAGGAGCCAGTATCCATGATAATCCCGCAGATTGACTCCATTACTAAACTTGTCGAGAGCATCAGAGTCGAAAAATATCCTAATAGTGCTATTGTTTATAATGCAGAACTGCATTACGCGCGCCTGGCAAGCAGTATCACTAAGCTTGGTTTTAGGGCTCTTGGACCTGATAACGAAATTAGTAAATTATTTTTTTATAACCAGATCAAAAATTTTATCCAGTACCAATTCCAGTCTGTGTGCGCCTTTAAAGAAAATTCTATTCCTATAAATAACGAGGATAAAAGCAAACAAAATTTTTCTATTCACAAACTAAGAATCGAATATGATAAAAACAGCAAGCTAAATATCTCTTGCGATAAATACCAAAAACCTCTCGATAAAATTTGGAGAATCAAGATTCTTAAGCCTGATGAGTTTTGTATCGATTCGCAAGATCCGCTCTGGAGCCACAAATACTTACCCAGATTGAGTTTTAACCTGGATGATTGCGATGAAGTTATTTGGGTAAATGAAAAAGGCGAGCTGTGTGAAGGAAGTTTTACTAATATTTTTTATCAAAAAGCAAATAAGTTTTTTACGCCCAGCCTAAAAACTAATATTTTAGCTGGGATCATGCGCGAGCTTGTAATCCTCAAAACCTCTGCCTGTGAGGTTTTGGAGCCGGCCGGAGAGCTTTATAAAGCTGATCAGATTTTTTTATCTAATGCTCTAATTGGCTTGCAACCCGCTAAGATTCAGGGTTTAGCTTAGTCATCACTAAAATAACCAAGAATCCTAATGTAAATCCTATGACGAATGTTCTGAGTAATTGAAGCATAATTCGGCCTCGACGTTTTTGTTTAGATCTGGATGAACCAGCCTATAAATCAATTTACCCTGCTGGACTTCATATCTAACCAAATTAAAACTACAACCAGGCGCTATAGGCGAGCGGTATTTATCAAAAAAATCACCTGCATTAGTCTTAGTCTTAATCAAGCTTAAAGTCTTAGAATCTGGCTCTTGATCGGTGATATAGAATAAACCCACACAGCGACTAGGAATAGAAGCTATCAGAGGCTTAAATCCAGCAAAATTCAATTGAGAACCGGGATAGACAAGCCTGACTAAAATAAACTTGCGGTTATTATCCTCAAAAATAATATCGTTAATTTTGGTGTTTTCGCGCTCTTTGCGGGGGATTTTTTTATAAGGTTTAATGGTTATTTTTTTGGTTTGGGCAAGCTGGGTCCAGAGCTTTTTTTGGGGGTTATAAAGCCCGGTCTGATGCATCAAGAAGAAAAAATTACGAATAATGTATTGGATCGAGAGATTCTCAAACTCGCCAATAGTTTGGCTCGATTCAAAACTTAGGTTATTACACGCGTCCTTAAGATCATCAGGCGACCACGAGCGCGGCTCATAGAGCACATCATCAATAGATTTGAGGTCTTCTATTGGCTTAGAGATTTTTATTTCTATAATGTCTTTTTTGCGTTGTAATAGACCCATCTATATCAATCATAATACGGGATTGACCGGGGGAATTGTTTTTTAAGTTTTTTAGCGGAAAATTAGTAAGATAAGAGGTTAAAAACAAGAAAATTGGCGCAAAATTTCTTGTTTTAATAAACCCTAAAGATACTTTAATTTATATTTTTCTAGATTATTCAAAGATTCCAACTCAAGATCGATATCTAAGTTTTCCCATCTTAAATGATGATTATGAATAAATTTTAAATCTAATAAGTCAAAAAGTGAAGTTTTTTTGAACCAGGGGTATTCAGCAAATGGCAGAAAAAATTCTTGTGAATTTACATGTATCCATAAACCATGCTGAGTTACACCTACTACTTCAGTTGAAAAAGATTCATCCGGACTCACAACTACAATTTTATCACTTATAAAAATTTAAATAAAACTAATTATTAATCACGCCCCACTTCATCTTATCGCGCAGGATTTGATAAAAACTCTTATTGGTTTTAGTAAGCTTGGCAAGCTTGAGATATTTTTCAGCCTTAGAAATAAGGATATGAGTCTCAGGCGGGCACTCGACTAAATTATGCCCGTCCGCTTGCAAATAAAAATTTTTATTAGTGTCTCTAGCGACAAGCTCGATAACCTGCTCGTCAGAAACCACTTGGGGACGGGAATTGAGCGAGTGTGCCGCGATGGGTACGATTTGAAAAGCTCGAATATTAGGATCCATCACCGCCCCGCCAGCCGAAAGCGCATAAGCCGTAGATCCAGTCGGGGTCGAGACTACAATGCCATCAGATCTAAAAGAATGGAGCAAATGATTATCGATATAAAGATCTATATGCAGAAGATTAGCAGTCAGGGAGCGGTTTACAGCGATATCATTAAGTGCGTAGTAAATTTCTTTTGAGTTATTGAGCTGGGCTTTTAGCACGGTGCGGTTCTCGATAGTATAATTGCCCTTAGCAATTTCAGTAGCTAAATCTTCCATACTAATATCGCCGTACTCAGATAAAAATCCCAAATGCCCAAAATTCACACCCATCAAAGGCACTTGATAAGCCAAAACCTGATTACTAGTAAGTAAAAAAGTCCCGTCTCCGCCCAAAACCACGACCAAGCTCTCATCTCCGGTCAAAACCCCCCAATCACGGGTATGATCCTCGGTTTTTTTGCTCAAAACATTGATACCCAGGTTTTTTAGGGCAAGAGCAAGGGCTTGAGCCTTCGTAGCGGCGTTTTCTTTGCGCGGGTTATAAAATATGATTACCTTGCTCATTTTAGGGGCTGATTTGAGTATAGCTTAAAAACTTAGCAAAAATTATTGATAATTCAATTTAAGCCCCAATAAAAACTCCTGATTACCTTTCGCGCCCTTAATAGGAGAGGGGATTTGATCGGTCAGCAAGTAGCCAAGATCTTGGATTTTTTCTAGGGTCAGCAAGACCACTTGATTAATAATGCCGGGGTCTTTGAGCACGCCCTGGTTTTTGTCCATCAGCTCTTTGCCAGCCTCGAATTGCGGCTTGAGCAAAAAAACTATTTTTAGATCGGGATTGAAATACCTACTAGTTTCTGGGGATTGGATAAGCTCTTTTAGGCGAGCCAGTATCGTTACTATCGATATAAACGAAACATCACACACAACAATATCTATCAAAAAATCATAATCAGGCATTTGCCAATATCTAAAATTCACCTGCTCAAGGTTGATGACGCGCGGGTCTTGCTGGAGCTTATAGTGGAGCTGGCTATGCCCGACATCAAGCGCCAAAACCAATCTAGCCCCTTGTTTGAGGGCATAGTCAGTAAAACCTCCTGTCGAAGCGCCGATATCTAACATGGTTTTATCCCTAAAATCCAGTCCCCAAGTCTCATGAGCGGCTTTTAGCTTATAGGCTCCCCTGCTAACATACTCAAGGACAGCGTTTTTGACTTTTAGGTAATCAGGGTCTTTTTCGTAATTGAGTAAAAAATCTTCGCGGTTAATTTGCTTGCCTGGTTTATTAATAAGCTTGCCTGCGATAAATAAGCCATTAGTGATAATGCAGGTCTGGGCTTTTTGCTTAGAATCAAAAACCCCTAGTTCTACCAATAAATCGTCTGCTCTAATTTTCATCCAGGGCTTTAGGATTCACTAAAACTTAATAATAAGCCAAAAATGATGTTAAATTAAATATATATGCCTAAAAAAATATTATTGATAATACTATTGTTTTTAGCATCTGGCTTTTTTATAAAATCCGTAATCGCCGCTGAAGGCCACTCAATTACAGGACTCAATCTTACCATTACCCCAAAACTCCCAAGAGTAAATCAGGCGGTTAAAAACTTTAGCGCGGTCTTTAAGCTAAAATCCAAATCCGGACTTGATACTAATAGAATAAAAGTTTTTGTTAATAAAACCCAAATCCAAACCAAATCTGAGGATTTTACTGTTTTGGATACTATTAATGATGAAACCATCAGAGTCGAGTTTAAACCCAGTGTTAATCTAGCTTTTACAAAAACAGAAAACACTTTTAGGCTAGAATACTGGCTGACTAGAGTCAATAGTAAAAACCCCCTAGCTACACAAGAAACGATTATTTATTGCAGAGAAGATACTAGCAGTGGAGGCGGATCTGGCTCTGGAGGCGGATCTGGAGGCGGCACAGATAACGGATCTACTAGCAACGGAGATGTAGTTCAAATAAGTAAAATTCTTTATCTAGATATTGAGGATACTAGTACTCAGGATACAGCCCAAGTCTCAAAAACGCCTAAGCGACTCCGATTGATAGTAGAGCATGATGAAAACTATGTGTCATTTGTAGATAAAAAGTTTTTTAATCCCTCAAAAGATGTGGTCCTAAAATACCTCACCATTAGCGCTGAAAGAGACGGACAAAAAGTAGATATCACAGATGAAATTGAGTTTGATCTTGAAAACGGCAGTACGACTAGTTCTGAGCGCACTGGCTATTTAATTACCAAATATATTTCAGATCCTAAAATTATCGAAGATACAATGACCTTGAGATTTAAAGTAGATCTAACAAATTATTTAGATAAATATGATGTCAGTATTCCTGAGACTACTATCCCAAAAGCAAGCACCAAGATTGATATTCAAGCCATCCAAATTGAATTAGAAGATATTGATCTTGAACAGAGCCTATTAAGTTTTTCAAAAACAGCCACCACTAGAAATAATTTTATTTATAAAACCCAAGATCTAAATCTAAAAGCCAAATTTACTAGCGCTAATCACACAGTTGCAAGCACTAATGAAGTGGGTTTTGAGACTCTTAATTCACAAGGTAAACCAATAAAACCAAAAATCAAATACAAAAAACAGTTTAATCTTCCTATCGATCCAAGTGGTCTTGATGAGCCGGTTATAACAGTATTCAATGGTAGTACTTATAATCTGGATTTGCCTTTTAATATTATTCTTAACGCTAATAAGGCTAATTTTAGGGGAGCGAATAACGCTCTTACTAATCCTCTTAGACCCAAAACATTATTTTTGCCGATTTTGATTAAATCTAAATCTAGTCAAAATTTAGAAATGGAATTAAAGGGCAGATTGACAGATGATTACACTATGGAGTTTGAAATTTAAAAATGCCTAATACCCAACAAAACTCTCTTAATCTAAATAAAGGTCTAACGCTCTGGCTGACTGGTTTATCTGGTTCTGGTAAATCTACCATCACCCAAGCTCTTTACACTAAGCTAAAAGATCTAAACCCCAAAATCAAAATCGAAATCCTTGACGGCGACGAGATTAGAGAGCATTTATGCCGGGATCTAGGATTCAGCCGGGAAGATAGATTAAAAAACATCGAACGTATTGGTTTTTTAGCTGGAAAAATTTCTAAACACGGGGTTCTAGTAATAGTGCCAGTTATCGCCCCTTACCAATCAGCAAGAGAGTTAGCGCGCCAATTAAGTGAAAATTTTGTGGAGGTTTTTATATCTGCTAGCTTAGAAACCGTAAAATCAAGAGACCCAAAAGGCTTATACCAAAAAGCTCTTAGCGGAGAAATAAAAAACTTTACCGGGGTTTCTGATCCCTACGAAATCCCAGTAAACCCAGATATTTTAATTGAGACTGAAGCTATGAGCGTAGATGATTCTTCTAACAAAATCATCGAATACCTTAAAAACAACGGGTTTTTGGGCTGTTAAAGCATTGTAGAAAACTTGTAGAAAAACATTTTATAACAAGTATTAATATATTATCTATTGACATATATTATCCTTGTAAAAACTTATCTACAAGTTTTAAACAGGCTAAAAACCTTATAAATAAAAGTTTTTATTAGTTTTCTACTAAAAACTTCGCTCTCTATTACTACTATTTTTTTAAATAAAATAAAAAATAATTAGAGGAGTGTTTAATACCTGGATTTTATAAAAAAGAGTATTATTATAGATTATGAAGCTTAAAGTCCCAAAAAATATCTTAGATAAAGCGATAAAATCAGTATCTAAAGCAGTTCCCAATAAAGGTATCCAACCCATACTCAATAATATTTTACTTGAAAATGAAGATGGACATCTAAAATTAAATGCTACCGATCTAGATTTTTCTATCGAAGCGATTATCCCATCAGAGAATCAAGAGATCGGTAAAATAACTTTATCAGCCAAAAAACTTGAAGAGATAGTCAGTAAGCTTGATGAAGACGATGTGCTTATCGATGTTAATCCAGAAAACCAAAAAACTCATTTGATTTGTAAAGAGTCAAACTTTGATCTAGTGGGCATTCCAGCCGATGACTTCCCAAAAATCACTAAGCCAGATACCTCTGCTTATATCAGTATTAGTAAAGAAAGATTCTCTAAAATTATTAATCTAGTCCAGTTTTCCGCTTCTAGATACGATTTGAATAATATTTTAGGAGGTATATTTTTTGGACTAAGAGAAAACACTAACCCTGAAATTTCTTCTAAGTATATTTTAGAAGTCGCAGCGACTGATGGAAACAGGCTTTCAAGCTATGAGTATGAAATCACTGATCCTAATTGCAATCCTAATTTTGCAAAAAAAGAAGTGGTAGTTCCTCTTAAAGTCATCACAGACGTCCAGAGAATTCTGGATACTAGCTACGATGAGACTATTAGAATATCTTTTATCGGTAACCAGATAGTATTTTTTACAGACGATAGATTTATCTCATCAAGGCTACTTGAGGGCACTTATCCGCGTTACAAACAGCTTATCCCTCAAGACCAAGACAAGATTGCTCAGATCGACAGAAGGCAATTCCTATCTTGCTTAGAGAGAGTCGCTATTATGGCTAATGAGATCACTAATTTAGTAAAACTTAGTTTTAATAGTGGCAAGCTAAAAATCGAATCTTCCAATCAAGACTTCGGGCAAGCCGCTGATAGTATTGATATAGATTATGTCGGAGATCCGATAGTTATTTATTTCAATGTTAAGTTTTTGATCGATCCAATTAAGACTATTGATTTTGATAAAATCCAGTTTTCTATGTCTGGTGCGATTAATCCCGTTATCGTAAAACCCATTGCTAGTGAGAGTTATATCCATCTAGTCATGCCTATTAAGCACGAAGGTTAATCTATGGCAGACCCTGCTCAAGAAAAAATAAAAGAAATTATTCAAGAGGTTTTAGCAGGATCAGTGAGCTTGGAGACTAAGGATTTGATTTATAAACTAGTCAGTCAAAAAAATAAATAGAGATGGTTATTAACACTTTAGAAATCAAAAAAAACATTATCCACTCTATTTTAGATTTTTCTATTAATATCGACTCTAATAAAAAATCCGGTTTATACTCACTAAACCAAATCAGCGAGATGCTTTCACTGGCTATCGAAATAAATAACCTGATTAATTTTTTGGATAAAGACGGCTCCAAATACACACCAGCGCTTATTAAGCCTAATATCCCTGTTGCTGAATTAACTAAGATGAAGCGCGCTCTAGAACTAAGTCTTAAGTATAAATCTGATATAAATTCTATTGCTATTGATATCGGTGAGAATCTCTCTTCTACTAATCGCTACCTCCAAAAAGGCATTGATTATATTTTTGATAATATAAAAAACCGTGATTTTAAAATGCCTGCGGCAAGCCCGAACCCCGTTCCCCAACAAGCTCCTAGACCAATTCCCGCCACCACCGCAAAAAAACCGCCCACTCCCCCAAAAAAACAAAGCGTAGGCTTTATGGCTCCTTTGATGTTTTTTATTGTTTTGGGAGTCGCTGGTATGGTGGTTTATAATACTTTTTTTGATAGGTCCGCTACTAAGACTGTGTCTCTGGTTAAAGAATACCGCTCCGATCGGAAACTTAGCTCTATCGATCGCCCTGACCAGAGTTCAGAGCTAAAAATTTATGGCACAAAAGCTATTTTAAATGTCTTTGAGGATCTTCAGACCGCTTTTAAATCTGGTAACCCCAAAATCCCCTACAGCATTGAAGGCGGTGATAGTGGTCTTGCTATTCGAGATCTGATCGATGGTAGGATCTCGCTAGCCGCTAGCTCCCGCATCCCGACTGTAATTGAGCGCAAGAAGGCTATTCAAGCAGGCAAGCCACTTTCGGATCATAAGATCGCTCTTGATAGTGTGGTGGTTTTTGTTCACACCTCAAACCCAATTTCGGTGCTATCTGTAGAAGACCTAAAAAAAATCTATAGCAGATCTGATCTAAGCTGGAAGGATTTACAAAAAGAAAATAGTTCTGATCAAAAAATCGCACGCTTTTCTCTATCAAAAGAAAGCGGTACTTATGCTTTTTTTATGGATAGAGTGATGTACTCAGAGCCCACTTCTGATGCGGTAATTCACATTTATACCCCAGATAAAATGATAGATCTGGTGGCTAGTAATCCTTATGCGATTGGGGTCGCTAGCTTATCTGCGCTGATGAACCGCAAGGATGTTAAGGTCCTAAAAATTTCTTCGGTGTTTAACGAAAGCGGCACTAAGCCTTTGACCGATAGCGGCTTTATGGATTCTACTCTTATTCAGCGCGGCGAGTATCCGCTTACTAGATATTTATACTTAATTTCTGCTGGCGAGCTTACAGACTCCCAAGCCAAGTTTATAGACTTTATGCGCTCCCCGCAAGCCCAGGCTAAACTAGTCGATTATGGCTTGGTTGGGGTGCTTTAGGGGTTTTAACTCAAACGGGTTAATTTCGATGTTTTTTATGGTATATTGTAAAAAACTTCGAAGTTTTTTATGTTATGCTAGAAAAAACTACTATCTATAGACGCATAGACTCTATTATCAGGCAAGATCTTGAAAAAAAAATGGTTTTGCTTGCTGGCCCGCGACAATGCGGTAAAACTACTCTAGCAAAAAATCTTTTAAAAGATTTAGAAGGCAAATATTACAATTGGGATTCCGACCAACACCGAAAACTAATTCTTGCTAATAATATTGATCACAATTCTAAGCTTTGGGTTTTTGATGAGTTGCATAAGTATAAATATTGGCGTAATTGGCTAAAAGGAAATTTTGATTTATATGGTCAAGAGCATTCGATTTTGGTGACTGGTAGTGCGAAGCTTGATTATTATAATCGAGGTGGGGATTCACTCCAGGGTAGATATTTTTTGCATCGTTTACACCCTTTGACTTTATCTGAGATATTGGGCATAAATATTTCAGATAATTTTGAAGAGATTCCTTTGATAGCGAACTGTCACGGATCCTGCACTAAAAGCGCACTTCAAGATCTGTTGTCGTTTGGTGGTTTTCCAGAGCCCTTTTTTTCGGCATCACAAAAAGAGGCTCAGCGCTGGAGATTGGCTTATGGATCACGCTTGGTGCGAGAAGATATTCGAGACTTGGAGTTGATTAGAGAAATTGATAAAATGGAGCTTCTCTATGATCACTTGCCATTAACAGTCGGTTCGGTGCTTTCGATTAACAGTCTTAGAGAGGATTTGCAGGTTAATCATTTTTCAGTAAAACGCTGGATAGAAATTTTTGAAAAAAATTATGCTTGTTTTAGAATTCCTCCTTTTGGGCCCTCAAAACTTAAGGCTGTAAAAAAAGAACAAAAATTATATTTTTGGGATTGGGCGCTTGTAAAAAACGAATCGGCGCGATTAGAAAACATGGTCGCTTTTCACTTATTAAGGTTTGTGCATTGGGCGCTTGATACCCAAGGTGAAAAGTATGAGCTTAGATATTTTAGGAACACAGTAGGTCATGAGGTTGATTTTATTCTTCTAAAAAATAAAAAGCCTTGGATGGCAATTGAAGTGAAGCTTTCAGCAGGCGAGCTTGATTCTAATTTGAAATATTTACTAGAAAGAATAAAAATTCCATATGCTTTTCAAGTGCATCTTAATGGTGATATGTTTAGATCCCTGCCTGATATTAACGGCTCAAAAATAAAAATCCTTCCAGTCGACAAGCTTCTAATTAACCTTCCTTAAGCCGCTTGAGCAAAACTTATATTCTCTTCTTTTGCGCCAAGTTCTACGAATTTTGCTTTGATTGCTTTTTCGTCTGTTATTTCTTTTCCTTCATAAATTATAGAATTACATTTGATGTTATGTAACTTTGTATATGTATCAAGTTTTGTACTGCGGTTAAGTCGAATAACATTAAGCACTGCGCTATTAAGCACTGCGCCATTAAGCACTGCGCCATTAAGCTGTGCGTCTTTAAGCTGTGCGTCTTTAAGCTGTGCGCCATTAAGCTTTGCGTCATTAAGCCCTGCGCCACCAAGCTTTGCGCCATTAAGCTCTGCGTCATTAAGATCTGCGTCA
>JBILGG010000207.1:0-3182 GCA_044351165.1 Candidatus Caenarcanales bacterium
TTCCTGGTTTTTTTGCTCGCACCGAGCATGGCAAGCAGATGACTGTCGTGTACTGGTCTGTCCAAAAAGGTTCTATCTTGCCGGCTCATAGTCACGCACATGAACAAGTAAGTAATTTTATAGATGGTGAGTTTGAATTAACAGTTAACGGAGTTACTAAAATTATGCAAGCGGGCGATTTAAAGATCATTAAATCTAATGAAACCCACTCTGGAAGAGCTATTAGTGACTGTAAGATTATAGATGTGTTTTATCCCAGTAGGCATGAGGGTTTGGTGGGGGTGTAGGTGATGAATGGTAGGGATGATCCTTTAATAGTGCTTAAGCCCGTCTTGGATTTTGATGATGTTATTTTTAAAGATAGGTTCTTAATACGGAAAATTAAAACTGCTGATAATGAAGAATTAAAAAATGTAATTTTGCAGGTTTCAGCTGAATTTAATACCTATGACCCCAGAGGCAATTCTGGTGCCGGTTCTGGAGCTGGTGACCTAGAAATTAATGATCTTTTTTCAGCCTATAATGAATTAGGAGCATATTATTGGGTGGTAGAAGATCTCGTAGATTTCAAAATTCTTGGAGGCGGAGGGTTTAAAAAATTAAGAGGTGCTAATGTCGCTGAAATGCAAAAACTTTTTTTACTTCACTCCGCTCGCGGTAAGGGTCTAGCTAAATTTCTGATAGATTTAATTCTCAAATATGCTCTAATGGCGGGTTATAGACAAATTTATTTAGAAACAGTATCGCAAATGAATAAAGCTATTGAGATTTATAAAAAATATGATTTCAAAAGCCTCTCAAACCCCGTCGGCGAAACTGGTCATTTTCAGTGCGGCATTTTTATGATTAAGGATCTAGAATAATTATTTAGGTGCTACCACCTATTTTTGGAAAAACTTTAACTCTCCAGTTATTGAATGCTACAATATGTCATTATGCAATGTTCAACGGTGAACAATACGGCTACTGCTCAATCAGCCCCAACAAGACCTCCTACAGTTCCAGCCCCCCAATCCAGTTCTATGACTGGAGTTTCAGCTTTGCATGAAGCTTCTCAAAAAGGGCCGCTTGAACATGCTGGTGGGATAGAGTTTGATATTAACATTGATATTAATGGCGCGCCCAACCAAGCGGGCTTAGAACTTAGTAAGCAAGAACTAGATACTCAGCATCCCGAAATCCAAAAAATAAATCTTTTTACTATAAAATTTCCATCAAAAAAACAGCTAATTAGTTTTACTGATCTGGGTGCTAATGTCTTAGACCTCAGGCTGGGAGGGGATTTGCCGGAAGATAAAATTACAGATTCACCCTTACTTACTAATCCTAAAATCGATAAATTATCTATTACTCCCATTCGCGGACTAAACCCAATCTCTTCGCCGCCGGGCAGAATCGAGGATGAGATCCTGTTTCCTGTAAATGATGCCGGCAAGCTGGATAAAAACGGACCTCACAAAACCAAGTCAGGGATTAAGATCTCGGATTTTCCTCTAGACAAGAATTACCCTCGAAACGGTGATATGAGAATTCATGGTTTTTTATTTAAGAAAAAATGGAAACTTGAGCACGTAAAAACCAATGCAAATCAAGATCTACAGGTAAGTTATATCTATGATACTAGAGCGGATGATGAGTATAAAAAACTTTTTGGTGAAATGATTTACCGAGTTAAATACACTCTCAGCAACAGAAATTCTAAGCCAGAATTTTTAACGGAGATGTCTGTAGAGAATGTTTCGCAGGTCTCCTGGCTCGCTAAACTTTTTGGTAAAAAGCCTAAAGATGCCTTCCCTATTGGGCTTCAGTCACACCCGTATTTTAATGCCAAATCTTGGCGACTTTCTGCCAGTAAGTATCTAGAGCTATCTGCTAATAATCTTCCCACAGGCAAGCTACTTGATCTTGATAAATCAAAAGATTTAAATACTATGCAACCTACTAGCCAAGCTGAAATTGATCACCCTTATACTGCTCTCAAGCCTGGTCCAGATCATTTAGTCGCTGAATTCATACGGCCTGATGATAAGGTTTTGTCATTGCGCTGGGACACTCGCTTAGCGCCTTTTGCTGTGGTGTATAACGGCAAAGCCAAAGAGGGACAGGTTTGTATCGAGCCTGGTACTAGCGCACCCAACGCTTCTCAATTGCAATTTAATCCTAATTGTAAATTTGATCCTAAGCCTTCATACCTTAAGCCTGGCGAAAGTCAGTCTATGTGGTGGTCTGTGGATTTGGGGGGGGAATGGTAAGTGCGGCCAAACTTTACCAATGAACTAAATATTTATTTACACTTTGTTAAAATATTGCATGTCCTTGCAAACTAATTCTCTGATCATCTTCTTGGATATCAAAAAAAGGCGCGATCTGATGAAATTGGTGTCCATTATGAATAAACAAATCACCTTCTTTGAAAATTTTTAAATGTCTTTGACTTTCGTGAAGTAATTGCTCCCTTTCTTCTTGATCATAAGCTTTTAGCTCTTCATAAAATCTATCCCAATAATAAATACCACCTCCATTCTTGGGAAGTTTCAAATAGAGCGTGAAACTGAGTGTCCTAGAAAGATCAAGCACTAAATCCCCCCAGTTGATTTTCAAATATTGCAAATCACAATGTCTTGAAGCAAGGGTGATTTCAAAAACATCATCAGTGAGGAATATATGAAAACCTGGCAGTGCTGACCTTTCATAACTCACAAACTCATAACTATAAATTTCCTTGAGGGTTTGAAAAATTTGATTATGTAAATTAGAAAAGTTGTTTTTTAAAATAGGATTTTGTTTTTGATAACTATTAGTGTATTGTAATAAATCTTCATCAATAACATCCAAATATACAGCAGCTCCCAAACTATAAAAAGGAATCTCAAGAAAATGATTAGTTCGAATTGTCCATTCTGATCTTAGTTTAAAAACTTTTTCTATGGTTTTATTGATATTAAATCGATCAATAAAATTATTAAGTACTAACACAAGTAATATATTCCACTAATTCATAGCTAGGTTCTCATCACACTGAAATAAAAAAAAATACCCCCCCCCATGAAAATGGGGGGGTATTTTTTTTATATGGCTCCCGGGGTGGGATTCCTAGCCTCCGCCCCATCGGGGCGGGGCGCTTAACGAAGTGTGCGACCGATTCGGGCGTAGGCAGCTACGACACGATCGAAATTGTTTTT
>JBILGG010000208.1:0-3180 GCA_044351165.1 Candidatus Caenarcanales bacterium
TGCTGGTTTTCTGCTTCGATTACTAGATCTGGCAATCTGTGGATATTATGAGTACCTAGCAATATATCAACAGTTCTAACATCGTGAAGAAGTTTTTTACCTTCTTGCTGAGCTACGCATCCACTCAAGGCAATCAGAGAGCCGGGTTTACGGGTCTTATCCCAAGAGCCGATATAACTGCGCATCTTATCGACAGCATGTTCGCGAATACTGCAGCTATTCAATATAGATAAATCAGCTTCTTGGATATTTTCTGTCGGGTAATATTCGATTTCTTCAAGTAAACCTAACATCCTCTCGGTATCAGCCATATTCATCTGACAGCCAAGAGTCTCTATAAAAACTTTTTTCTTTTCGCGAAGCACTAAAAAATTTATAGCATTTTAGCCTAATAAAAATTAAGTAAAAACACCTAAAATACTGTTATACCCAATAATTTTTTTAAATATCTCTTTACTAATTAAATCCTTAACTAGTTTTTAATCTGCTAATATTATTATATCTTCCTTGGGAGATAATTCTATGAAACCTAAAATAACTTCGATCGTCAGCTTGGTAGTATTATTTTGTATTACTATTAATTCGGCCCTCGCTGAAGCTAAATACTTAAAAACCAATTTTATATCTGGAATTTATCCAGATTTGGCTCTTGAGCTTCACGAAAAGAGTTATAGATTAGATCTTTTAAAGTCTAATCAATTAAGAGCAAGGGTAAAAGTAGATAATCTTTATACTTCTATTACTCCTCTATCAAGTTTCACTTTAAAAGTTTATGAACTTAAAAACGGCCAGAGAAAATTTCTTAGCTCTCAGAGTTTAAATATTCAAAGAGGTGCGATCAATAATAGAGTGCTAAGTATAGGTGCTGGTACTTTTGAAACAGCCTCAAAAAACCTTGAGTTTGAATTATTAGACACAGAAAATAACCTTGTGGGTATTTACCAAGCTGAAATTAATGCTGTAAATCTAGGAGCTCAGCCTAGCCAAGATTCCGGTCTTAATCTAGCTGATGCTCAATGTGGCTCAGTTAATTATGGTGATTGCCAAATATCTAAGTTCTTCGAAAAAGTCCAATTTAGAGTTAAACGCCAAAGACAATCAAGTGTAAGTATTGATAAAAATTTAAACAATGTTTATACCGTTACAATTCCTGTTCCTAGAGAGCCTTTTAGGTTTTTGAGAGGCAATAGATTAAAAAATATTAGAATCAATGGTGGCGGTGGTTCTTCTGGTACTGGCGGCGACTTGAGTGATTTTGGTGATACTGTCTCTGCTAGCGTATTTAGAGCTGGTCCTCCAACTACAGGTACTACTGATCATGGCAAAATTACTTATGACCCTGATAATAACCAGTTAGAGATTGGTTTTGCGACTACGGCTAATTCACTTTTTAACTTCGGTGATAATGGACGATTTGGTCTTGGAGTAGATAATCCAAAAGGATTTTTGAATATCGCTCCTGGTAACTCCACGACTCCAGCTTTAGTTCTTGATCCTGGTACTTTATCAAGCACTCCAATTAACGGAGCTATAGAGTTTGATGGTATTAATCTTTACCTCACCAAAAATAATTCACGCACAATTCTTGGACAAACTGGTCCCGCTGGCGCTCAAGGTCCTGCTGGTCCCGCTGGCGCGACAGGTCCGCAAGGTCCTGCTGGTCCTTTAGGTCCAGTTGCTGGTCTTGATAATGGTAACCAAAAACTAAATCTTTCAGGAGCTGCAGGTACAGCAGTATTGAGCATTCCGACAGGCGGTTCTAATATAACCTTGCCTTCATCAGGTAATCTGGTGGTTTCTACCAGCCAGACTCCTTTTTCTTCGGGATCTAATTCTTTTGATATAGATGTCACAAATACTATTGACGTTACAGGGTTAAATTTCATAAAAATCACCGATTCTAATCCAGCGACTCCAAACGTTCTAAAATTTATTACTGGCGGAGTTGAAGGTCAAAAAGTAACTATGCTTATGCAAAGCAATGTGCGTATTGATATAATTACTAATAGTGAAGTACCTTATGATAACGGATTGTTTTGGGGCTTAAATATGATGCTTGATCCTAAACAGACCAATGCTACAGAATTATTTGAGTTTATTTATGTCGGTAAGAACTGGTACTTGATGTCTAGATACACTCTATAATATCGTGCTTAGAAAATTTGATTTAATTGTAGTTGGTGGCGGACACGCTGGCGTAGAAGCCGCTCATAGCGCTGCTTGTATGGGAGTTAATACTCTTTTGCTGACTAATTCTATTGACGGCATTGCAACCATGCCCTGTAATCCAGCTATCGGCGGTCCCGCTAAATCACAGCTGGTAAAAGAAATAGACGCTCTTGGCGGATTGATGGGATTGGCGGCTGACGCTACGTTTATCCAGATGAAAACCTTAAACAGCTCAAAAGGGCCTGCTGTTAGGGCGCTAAGGGCTCAATCTGATAAACACGCTTATAGCGCATGGGTACGGCAATACCTAGAAACCATCCCCAATCTCACTATTTATCAATCATCGGCAAAAGCACTTTTGTTCGATAAACCAAGCACCGGAGATTATCAAGCCCGTGTTACTGGTGTGCTGACTCAGCTTGATGAGGAGATTCAGGCAAATGCTGTTGTGCTTACGGCAGGGACTTTTTTAGAGGCGCGAATTTTTAGCGGTGATAAATTTGATTCAGCGGGACGCGCTGGTGAAAAGCCCTCACTAGGCTTATCTCCTAAGCTAAGAGACCTCGGTCTAAAAACAGGCCGCCTGAAGACCGGCACTCCGCCTAGGATTGATAAACGCTCTATCGATTTTTCAGTCTTAGAACTTGCACCCGGCGATGATAAATTATCCTGGTTTTCTTTTTTGCCAAATCGCCCAGTTCGCACTCAATACCCTTGTTATATAACCCGCACTAATACTGCCACTCATCAAATAATCCTTGATAATCTCCAAAAATCTCCTATGTATTCTGGACTTGTATCAGCAAGCGGTCCGCGTTACTGCCCGTCTATCGAAGATAAAGTAGTCAGATTCGAGCATAATCCTAGCCATCATTTCTTCCTTGAGCCTGAAGGGCTTTCTAGTAATGAGTTTTATCTCCAAGGCTGTAGCACGAGCTTGCCGATTGATGTTCAGTGGTTAATGGTCCGAACTTTACCGGGCTTAAGTGAGGCTGTAATCACAAGACCAGC
>JBILGG010000210.1:0-3154 GCA_044351165.1 Candidatus Caenarcanales bacterium
ACATAATGCTGCAAAACCTTTTCTCAATATTCATGATCCCAAAGTTACTGCACAAGATATTTTTCAAGATCTTAGTTATGAAGAGCAAGTTAAAACTCAAAAATCTGCAACATTTGTGTCACAAAATCAAAATCAAATCAAGGATTTAATAAAATATCTTAAAGAAACAGCAAAAGCTCTTGAAAATTTACCTAAGTTAGCTGGTTGGCTTCTCTTGCTAGAACCAAACAAAACAAAACAACAGAAAAAACAGTAAAGCCCAAAAAAGGGTTTTTTGGATTCTGTGATAGAGATAGATGTCCTGAACTTACTACAGACATGTTAGATCATAACGTTGGTTGGGATTTTCCTTGATCAATATCTTGTCCAATTATATCTAATGCTTAAAATGCCTCATCTTAGTAAACACCATCGCGATTCCTGATTTATTACACGCTGTTATCACTTCTTGGTCTCTAATCGAGCCGCCGGGCTGGATTATGGCGCTGATGTGGTTTTGGGCGGCGATGTCGATATTATCAGCAAACGGAAAAAACCCATCAGAAGCAAGCACCGCCCCGCGCGTATCCAGATCAAAATTCGCAAGCGCGTCGCGAACGGCTTTTACTCTATTGGTCTGCCCGCAACCGATCCCGATGGTTTTGCCGTTTAGCACCGCTACGATAGCATTGGATTTTACGTGCTTGACTATTTTCCATGCCAGTAATAAATCTACCCACTGATGATCCTCAATAGGTTTTTCGGTAACTACTTTTATTTCTTCTGGCTTGTGTAACTCTAGATCACGCTCCTGCACCAAATACGCGCCAGTAATGGGTTTGATATCGTAGCTGGTTTTGGGCTCGCTGGGCTTCATTACTATTAATCTTAAGTTAGGTTTTGTCGCCAGCACCTGCAAAGCCTCTGGTGTAAATCCCGGCGCGATCACCGCCTCCAAAAATATCTGTATCATCTCGCTGGCGGTATTCAAGTCTATGACAGTGTTTGAGGCTACTATCCCTCCGAAGGCACTAACGGGATCACAGCTCAGCGCATCCAAAAAAGCTTGCCCCGGACCCGGCGCGATCGCTACTCCGCAAGGGTTATTATGCTTAATGATCGCTACGCAAGGGATAGATGAATCGTACTCGCTGACTATGTTCCAGGCTGATTCCATATCTAGTAAATTATTGAAGCTGATCTCTTTTCCGCCTAATTGCTGAAAATCTCCAAACCCAAAAGCTGATGAACCCTTAGAGCGATAAAGACCCGCTTTTTGGTGGGGGTTCTCGCCGTATCTCAGTCCTTGAGCGAGTTCTAGCTCAAGAGAGATTTGATCAGGTACGTTAGTTTCAGTAAGATTACTATTCTCAGTGTGGAGGTAAGACGCGCCGATTGGGCTGGTGAGAAGTTTTGATTTTAGGTATTCAGCGATGATAGTGTCGTAGCGCGCGCACTCCTGAAACACAGCGATCGCAAGCTTTTCTCTCAGGGCGAGCATTTGATTAGAAAGCGCGCCGTATTTTTGGGACTGCTCAATAAAAACCACATACTGAGCGGGATTGGATAGCACTGTTATTGACTGGAAGTTTTTAGCCGCGCTCCTTAGTAAAGTCGGTCCGCCGATATCGATGTTTTCGATCGCTTCTGCAAAAACCGCTTGCGGAGCGGTTATCACTTGCTGGAAGGGGTATAAATTAACCACGACTAGATCGATTTGCTCGATTTGGTTATGGGCTAGTTCGCTTAAATCCAGCTCATGATCTCGGCGCGCCAAAATCCCGCCTAGGACTTTTGGGTGTAGGGTCTTAACCCGCCCGCCAAGCATCTCAGGGAACTTCGTCAGCTCGCTAACTTCTTGCACCAAATATCCAAGGCTCTTTATATGCTGGGCTGTGCCGCCAGTGCTGATAAACTCATAATTCTCCGTCACCAAAAACTTAAGTAAAATATCAAGCTGGGATTTATCAGAGACCGAAATTAAGGCTTTTTTGCTCATTTGTTCAATTATAGCTATTTTTTTAAGCAGATTTCTTTACTTGATAAGCTTCAGTAGTTAAACCGAATCTGATTGTCATGGCTTTTACCCTAAGTTTAGCCAGTTCATTCTCTGGTATTAAATCTTTTAATTTATTCATCCCTCTTTGATAATCGTTAGCATCAATAGCATCACCCACAGTCCATGCTCGATTTCTCCTTTTTAATACTTCGTAACCTAATAAAACTATGATTTGGTCTAGGGGAAGATTTCTGGATAAATAAATTTGTTGGTTAGGATCTTGTCTAATATACTTAGACCTAGTTTTTGGGGTGGTTCCAGATCTGATTACTTCTTGTATGTCAAAATCTTTAATGCTCTTTTTATCAATTTCTGATAATTTGAGAATTAATTTAGCGTGGCGTTTGGATAATTTTCTTATTTTCTTTTTAACATCCTCGGAAATTGTTAGATGGTCCTCATATATTAGTTCTTTGAGAGATTTTGATACTTGTAATAATAAAGAATTAGCTCTTAAATTTGTTGCATATTTTAATAAATTTTTTCCATCTTGAGTTTTTTGAAGATCTTCTAACCATTCTTCATTCTGAGTATCAATAGGTTTTTTACGATTTGGTCTTTCTTTTATTTTTGCTTTTAAATCTTGATTTTTATTCAATAAATCTTTTATTAAAAAGCTATACTGTAATATTCTTGCTGAAGCTTCATCTTGAGATTTTTTGTATATATCTTTTTGGAAGTCCTGCCAATTTGCCAAATTCTCTAAAAAGCTCTTTAGATGGTTTATTGCTTTAGGTATTTTGCTAGAGTTTAAATTAGTTAAATAAGCGTATTTGTCTCGGCTGTTTGAATTATTATAATCATTTAAAATATAATCTATTCTTTTTTTTATGAGCTCTTTAGAGACAGCTTCACTACTTAACTTTAAGTATATTTCGTCTAAATAATTTTTTTTAAATTTATTTAGGTCTATTGACTCAGGAATTTCTAGTTTTTCAAGCTGATTCTGTGAGCTTTCTTGTAACTTTTTGATTATTTCTTTATCGACAAGTCTTATGCAAGGGTTTTCTTGGTAGCTTTTTACAAGTTTTTGAACTTTTGGGAACTGATTAATCAAGAACGTTTTTAACTCATTAAGGTCAATATCTCTATCTTGAAATGCTAAGACCTTCCCTT
>JBILGG010000211.1:0-3147 GCA_044351165.1 Candidatus Caenarcanales bacterium
GGTGTTTACCTCGTTTACTCCAGGCACACTTCTTAGCTGATACTTTATATCCCAGTCCTGGATTGTTTTTAGCTCTTGGATGCTATAGCCATGTCCGCTAACGACATACTGAAATATTTCCCCCATCCCGGTCGAGATCGGACCGAGCTCGGCATCAATCCCTGTCGGTAACTTGGTCTTGGCGACTTGAAGCTTTTCGTTCACTAGTTGGCGCGCGAAGTAAATATCGACAGAATCTCTAAACACCACTGTTATCACCGAAAGCCCGTACTTGGATATGGACCTTAACTCTTCTACCTTAGGCAGTGAGCTCATAAAAGCCTCAGTAGGAACGGTTATCAGCTCCTCTACCTCATAAGGAGCCATGCCCGGCGCATCAATCAGAATCTGCACTTGATTATTAGTCAAATCCGGGAAAGCGTCTATCGCTAGCTTGGTAAAAGAATAAAGCCCTAGCGCTACAACAAAACCAAAAACTATTAGCACCAATGTTTTTTTATTAACAAACTTTATTAATAAATCAAGCATTACTCTTCTTCTGTAGTCCCCTTGAGCATTTCAGCCTTCAGTAGGTAACTTCCATTGTTCACGATTTTCATATCTGGTTTAATTCCAGATTTTACTAAGTAGTATGATCCGAATTTTTGCCCTGGTTCTATAGTGTGTTTTTGATAGTTACCTTGCCCCAGATCCTCGAACACAAAATATTCTTTGCCGTATTGCTGGACACTGTTTTCGGGTACGGCTAGATTATTATCACTTGGATCCATCTCTATGAGAGCTTTTCCGGTGATGCCTGGTTTTAGAGCTAAGCCAGGATTACTAAGTGTCACTCTTGCTACATAAATCGAATTAGGGCTTATGCTGATAGACTGTATAAAACTCACTTGCCCGCTAAAAATTTTATCAGGGTAAGCATTAGTCATAAAATCTACTCTCTGACCGAGTTTGATCTTGTTTAAGTCCTCGATATAAATATTTAAATCTAGCCAAACATCACTCAGGTCAGCTATTTCATAAATCAATGTCCCAGACTCTACCACAGACCCAGCGCTGATATTTTTATTTATCAGCAAGCCAGCTCGCGGAGCGATAATAGGAATATTATTACTTACCGATCCAGAATCTAAAATACTAGAATTGATCCCGTAGGCCCCAAGCAGGGAGCGGGCTTCACTATATAAATGATTTTTGTGGTCGCGCTCAGAATCAAGAGTGTTTTGAGCGAGTGTGTAATCTGTCTGTGCTTGAAAAAAATCTTTTTTGGGTGAGATGCCTTCCTCAAAAAGTTTTTTCTCGCGATTATAGTTTTCTTTTGCAAGAGCCATCTGCGCCTCAGCTTGCTTAATAGCGATATCCACAAGATGAAATTCATGTAGAAAGCTAGCCTGAATTTTCGCTATCTCTGGGTTTTGTATGCTTGCCAATTTTTGACCAGCGCGGATAGCTGATCCTAAAATAGTATTCTCCTCGATGACTAAACCCGAAAACATAGTGGTGATTTTGTAGCTTGTGTTTTCGTTGAGTTTTATAGCGCCGCTAGTTTCGAGCGGAATTTTTAAAATCTTATTCTTGACGGGACTACTAGTGATGTTATTTTCCGTAATTGCGGATTCTGCAATTGTAATAATGTTACAATTAGCACTAGCGTTCACGCTGGTTTTGGGGTTTTTGGGACTGCAAGAATTCAAGAATAATATAAAACCCAAGCACAAAATGAATTTAATTATCTTCATAAACTTACCCCCACAGCTCTGGCTAAATTCACCAGCGCTGTTTGATAGGCTTGAATCATATCGTAATAAACTATCTGTGCGTTTATGTAAGATTCTTGATTAGCGATTACTGTTAGTGTCGAGCATTTACCTTCTTCAAAACATCTATAAGTTTTTTCGCTGACGATTTTAGATTTTTCGACTATGCCTTTTTCGATATGGTTAAGCTGTTTTTCTAGATTTAAGGCTGTTACCGTTCGGTTATTAATTTCAAGAGTAATTTTGCGCTTGAGTAATTCTTGCTCTTGTTGGATTTGTTTTTGGGAGGCTCTTGCCGAGAGGATTTCGCCCTGGTTACGATTAAAAATTGGCAATTGCAAACTACCGCTCACAAAAAATCCCACATCATCACTTGCTCCATCATTTATCACCAAGTCAGGACCAGCAGTCAATGATAAATTAGGAATTCTCTGGCTGTAAGCGAGTTCTAGCTCTTTATTAGCAAGCTGATTTTTTATCTGCAGGTTCGCTAGCTCGGGTCTTTTGGAGTCAGCGAGGGCATACAGTCTTACTAAAACTTCGGGATTTACCTTATCTCCCTCAGCGCTCAAATCCACTCCCAGAGCCTGCCACAGCTCACTTTCGGAGTTAGGATTAATTAGCTCTATTTCTGTTTCAAGATCTTGATTAAGTAGAGAATTAAAAGTGCTTCGTGCCGTTTGAAGTTCGGTGCTCAAGCTCACCATATCGTTTTGGATTTTTAGATTAGCCATTTCGATTTGGAGCATATCGATATTAGCGATATCTCCGCTTGCTTCACGCTTCTTAGCTAGATCTAGCAGTCCCTGATTAGTTTCTAGCAGGTCTTGAAAAAGCTTGTTTTTTTCCTGAAGCGTAAATAACTGCGCGTATGTTTTTCTAATATCGGTTTCGATATCAAGCTTGATTGCATCGATTTTTGTTTCGGTTTCTTTTTTTGAGATTTCGGCGACTTCGATTCTTTTTTTTCTTTTATTGCCCATCTCAAAAGTTTTTTCTAAACCTAGACGGTAGGTTTTTTCGGCTATACCATTGTCGCTGACTAGGTTAGGGTTTAGGCGCGCTCGTGCAATTTTGATTTCGGCATTTTTAATATCTAGCTCGGTCTTGGCGATATTAAGCTGAATACTATTTTCGATGGCGATATCAAGAGCGGACTCTAGATTAAGTATCAAATCTGGCTTGGCTAAACTACTGCGCGTCGTTAATAAAAATATTAGTAATAAAAAACTTTTTTTCAACCTTAAAGCCCTTAATTGGGATTTAATAAGATAATTAGGCTTTTTGAGAATTATGGTTTTGCCCGGTTATTTAACTAAAAACACCCAATAATTATATTATTCCCAATTTTAATTATTACACACAAAATGAGCCAATAAGCCTTATAATATAA
>JBILGG010000212.1:0-3142 GCA_044351165.1 Candidatus Caenarcanales bacterium
TCGCCAGAATTCCCAAGGGAGTCAAAAAGATATACGCCAGATTAGATAATAGCGAGACTATATTTAGTCTTTAGCGCTTCGTAAAATGGGTTTTGAAGCTAAAATCAGTTTCAAAAAACCAAAAGACCCTAATTTCTTAACATCTATTTTAGTTTTGAAGCCTTTTTAATCTTGAAAAAGGGCTCTAATTCAAGCTATTATTCTAACCCTATGGCAAGATACAAAGGTCCTAAAGATAAATTATCAAGAAAATACGGTGAAGTACTATCAGGTATGCCGATATTTGAAGTGGCAAAAAGGCCATATAAAGCAGGTCAACACGGCCAGCGCAGAGCTAAGCTTTCTGAATACGGTCTTTTACTAAAAGAAAAACAAAAACTTCGCGAAAGTTTTGGTGTACTCCCAGAAAAACAATTCCAGCGCTACGTAGATAAAGCTACCCGTAAAAATGGTCCTACTGGTGAGATTTTGATGCAGTTGCTTGAGACTAGACTTGATAACATCGTCTATAGATTTGGTTTTGCTCCTACTCTTGGCGCGGCTAGACAATTAGTTTCACATGGACACATTCTTGTTAACGGTTTTAAAGTGGATATTCCTTCTTACCAAGTTCAAGCTGGCGACAAAATCGCTATTGGCTCTAACGGTCAAAAAATGACTCTTGTTACTGAAGCTATGAAAAACTGGGTAGATGTGCTTCCTTACATTAAGCGCGAAAAAACCGCTTTTGAAGGCGAATTCGTCGAAGTACCAGCTCGTGAACAAATCCCTGTTAATGTTAATGAGCGTATGATTGTTGAATTCTACTCTAGATAGAATTAGCTGTCATAATTGTCAATTTTCTTAACCTCTACTTAACTTTATTATTCAATAATACTTATAGTCCATTTGGGTGATATGACCTTATTTGGATTTGGGATTTATAGAGGTAGAACAATGCATACCAACTCAAAAATTGAAAAACACTCAATTTTTAAACCAAGAATAAAATTTATTTTTGCTCTTGTGATTTGTTTTTTTTCTTCGACTGCTATTTTAGCTGAAAATCCAAAATTTAAGCTCGGTGTCCAGGAAGCTTATTCAGATTTTGTACCTTCTAATGTCGGAATTATTGGTCTAAAATATTTACACAAGACCGGCGATACCAGCACTGTAATTGATGTTTACCCTCATACTCCAGCTGAGCAAGCGGGGATTCAAGTGGGAGACAGAATTCTAGAGGTGGATGGTTCTAGCATTATTCCGCTGACGGCAGATCAAGTTTTTGCGGTGATAGCTGGAAGACCCGAAACCACTGTCGAACTCAAGATGATGCGCTGTGATCAAAACTACGGAAGCCACTTGGGATGCAGGGCATATTCAGTAAACCTAAAACGAATGGACATGAATCAGCTAGCTTCTGATAGAGTTTTTCGAGTTTATAAATACGGAAACTAAAGTTTAATTATAAAATTCCAGTAAAATAGATAGAGTGATAGAAAAATCTATATCTTCAAAAACTTTATACCAAGGCAAATTTCTTTGTTTTAAGGAAGATCATGTCGAAATCCAGATAGAGCCTCCAATTCGCTCTTTGCGCCAATACCTGGTGCATCCTGGCGGAGTTTGCGTGATTCCTTTACTTGATGATCGAAAAATAGTTTTGATTAAACAGTTTCGTATGCCTGTCAATGACTTGCTTCTAGAGATACCAGCAGGCAAGATCGATCCTGGCGAAACCGATAATTTATTAACAGCAAAAAGAGAATTACAAGAAGAGACTGGCTATACCGCCAAAACCTGGATTGATCTAGGCTACACGCTTCCGTGCCCTGGCTACTCTACAGAAAAATTATATATTTATTTGGCAAAAGATCTTGTGCCAGGCGTCCAAAACCTCGATCACGGCGAGGTTATAGAGAATCACATCATCAGCATTGATGAAGCTCTCCAAAAAATTAAATCTGGTGAAATTATAGATTCCAAAACAATAGTAGGAATTCATCTAGCATTAAGCCATCTATGAAATCATCAGTTAGCCTCTTTAGAACCCATTTATGGGTTTCAAAAGAACTCTAATAAAATTTACCCCCGTAAACTACTAGATATCTATCATTGAATTTTTTAGCGCAATCACAACAGCTTCAGTTCTGTTTTTTGCTCCAAGTTTTTGAAGAATACTTCTTACGTGATTTTCAACAGTCTTGGTACTCAAACCAAGATTACCAGCGATTTCTGGATTTCTTAGACCGTCTTTAATTTGTAAGAGTACATCCATTTCCCTTCTTGATAAATTGCCTCTTTCTCTTTTAATTTCCACTTCAATATGTGAATTTAATTGATTATGCATCATTTAGTTCCCCCTTAGTAGGACTAGTTAAACCGACAACGAGCCCAGATACATCAGTTTTGATAACAACTTTTATTAATTTTTCAAACAAATCCTCTGGATACGATTTTAGCTCTATCTGAGCGACATTGAACCGACCTCGTAAATTACAAGGAATCTTTGTAAGATCTTTTCTAGTTGTTATTATATTTATACCCAATGTCAGCACTTGAGTAACTTCATTCTCCGAAAAAAAATGATGATCTGGGAAAAACCATGATTTTACCTCGATTTTCTCAAGATTAAATTTTTGGTTGTTTAGATAGTTCTCTACCATTGACTGAAATGACCTAGGGTCTCCTATCCCGGTGAAGATACCTATCTGATTAGTATTATGCAAATTATTAGTTAAGCTCAGGTTATATTCAAGAGCTAATTTATCTGGATTTTTGTGTCTCCAAGCTGGATTTACCTTAGTGTAGATAGTAAAATCGGCATTTTTTTTATTAAACTCAAACTCTCTACTAAAGCCTGTTTCATTAATATTCTTAAGAAGAATTCTCAAATCTGCTTCAATCGCCAGATGCTGGTAGCCATCATCCAGAATAAATACATCTATGTCAGGATGCTCCAACAGCACTTGCCTTGAGGCTTTTAGGCGACTAGAGTGAACTGCAATAATTAAGCCTTGGTTTTTTGCCTTGAAATGCTCAAATATCTCCAAAGCCTCATCGCCAGTGGTTTTTACATTTGGGTCAGAATCTTTTAGGGTATCTAGAATTAAAGGCTGATGATTTTTTTGGGACTTATATCCGCGCATTAGGACACAAGGCT
>JBILGG010000213.1:0-3109 GCA_044351165.1 Candidatus Caenarcanales bacterium
CTGTAGGAGATTGTGTTAATATGGGTGGTCTTGGTTTAGAGCCTTGTAAGCATGAAGCTAGTATCAATTTCCAAACTAATGGTAACGATATGTTTTTATTGGGTTACGAAAATAACGGTAATTTATTCAAGATCGGTGACGAAGGCGGTCTAAGCACTAATAGATTTGTTCTCGACACCAATGGTAACATCGGTATCGGCAGAGCTAACCCAAGTCAAAAATTAGAAGTTAATGGAACAGTTTTAATAAATAAAACTTTAGTGTTTAGTGACGAATATAACGCAGGTAATTCTGGAACTGCTATAACCATCGATTGGACCTTAAGAAACAGACAACGAGTCAGCGTAAATAATAATTGTACTATCACCTTTACAGCACCGCTAGGCGTTACCAATATACTTCTAAAACTAACTAACGCTAGCGCTGGTTCAAAAACCGTAACTTGGCCAGGAACAGTTAGATGGCCAAACGCAACAGCACCAACGCTTAGTGCAGGCTCTGGGGCTATTGACTTGATTAATTGCTATTATGACGGCACTAATTATTTCTGTACTCCAACACTTAATTTCTAATAAGGTTAATTTTTGCTAGAAAAAACTCGTAATTAGCATAGTCGATGATGCCCAGCTAGATTATAATCTTAATAATGCCGGATTCAACCAAACCACTAATCAAAATTACTAATCTGAGCAAAACTTTTACTGTCTCCAAAAACATTTTTGGGCAAGCCACTAAAAAACTGAGAGCTGTTTCTGGAATAAATCTAGATATCATCGCTGGTGAGATTCTTTGTGTGGTAGGAGAATCGGGGTGCGGTAAATCTACGCTGGCTCGGCTAGTTATAAACCTCATAAAACCTGATTCCGGCTCTGTTGAGTTTATGGGTCAAAATATTTTTTCACTCAAGGCAAAAGATCTAATTCAAGCCCGCCAAAACATGCAAATGGTCTTCCAGAACCCGTTTAGCAGTCTTGATCCGAGATATAAAATTTTTGATACTATCGCTGAACCACTAAAAATCCATCGCAAAAATCTTACTAAAGCAGAAATCCAAAAAAAAGTTTTTGAACTATTAAAAGAAGTGGAGCTCGATGAAAGCATCGCTGATAAATACCCGCATCAATGTTCCGGAGGACAAAACCAAAGAGTGAGTATCGCTCGCGCGCTGGCTCTGGATCCTAAGTTTATAATCGCAGATGAGGCTGTCAGTGCGCTAGATGTATCAATCCAGTATAAAATCTTAGAACTTTTCAAGCGTATCCAAAAAGAAAAAAATATTAGCTTTCTTTTTATTGCTCACAATCTTGGCGTAGTCAAACAAATTGCCGATCGTGTGGCTGTTATGTACCTAGGAGAAATTGTCGAACTCGGCAGGACCAAAGATGTTTTTGAAAAGCCACTCCATCCTTACACAAAAGCATTAATCTCTTCAGCCCCACTACCTGACCCGCATCAGCGAGATCGCCCCAAATTCTTCCTTCAAGGAGAGCTCCCTAAACCCACTGAAATACCCTCGGGATGCGCTTTTCATAGCCGCTGTCCTATTGTGCAAGAAAAATGCTTAACGGCAGGACCCGCTCTGGAAGCTAAATCTCCCGATCATTTGGCAAGCTGTTTTTTTGTATGAATCTAAATACCGAAAGCCTTAATTCTAATTCTAGTAATCTCAGTGAGCTGAGCTCTGATGAGTTTGTTGATTTATTTATTCAAGAAGATAAAGCAGTTTGGGTGGCTTTAGAACAAGCTAAAACTCAGATCTCTCGTGTGATTGATAAAATCTCTAATCAATTCGATCAGCATGATTTTCTTGCAAGTTTCAATCCTAAAAATCCTGAAGAATATTATGGACCGAGAATTTTCTATGTGGGTGCTGGCACTAGTGGCAGGCTAGGAGTGCTTGATGCTGTTGAATGTCTTCCTACTTTTTCGACTCATCCTGATATGATCCAAGGAATAATTGCTGGCGGTGAAACGGCGATGTTCAGAGCGGTTGAAGGAGCTGAAGACAACGAGCAAGAAGGTTTTAAAACGATCGAATCTACCGTAACAAGCCAAGATATAGTCATTGGAATTTCAGCAAGCGGATCAGCGCCTTATGTGACAGGTGCTCTAAAATCTGCTAGGCAAAAGGGTTGTATCACTATTGCGATCGCCAATAACCCATCAGCTAAAACATTTAATCTTGCTGATGAAAAAATCTTACTAGATACAGGCTCGGAAATTTTAAGTGGTAGCACACGGCTAAAAGCTGGGACCTCTCAAAAAATCTGCCTAAACATCATCAGTACTGGTCTTATGGTCAAGCTTGGTAAAACCTATAATAATTTAATGGTGGATTTGCAAGCCACTAATGTTAAGCTGGTTGCCCGGGCCACAAATCTAACCAAGCTAATCACTCAAGCTAGCGATGAAGAAGTTAGTTCAGCCCTAGCCAGCTCTAATTACCGGGTCAAGCACGCAGTTTTAAAAATTCTCAAAAATTTAAATTTTGAAGAGGCTGATTTGGCGTTAAAACGCCATAAAGGCTTCCTTGTTAATTGTATTAACGAGTAAGCTCGACTGATAAAGTTCCTGTTACAATTAATATTGATGGGTAGCCAAAAAGAAATACGTGTAAGAATAAGTTCGACCAAAAAAACCATGAAGATTACTTCAGCAATGAAGCTTGTGGCGGCGGCTAAAGTCAACAAAATGCAAAAAATCCTTATGGCGACAAGACCATACTCCCAGAAGCTTGCTGATCTTTTTACTAATCTAGTTAGCTCACTAGAGCCAACGGCTTTAGAATCCAATCCCCTACTAAAATCTAAGCCTGAATCTGAAGTAAAAAATGTTCTTTTGATTGTAGTGAGCTCAGATAGAGGTCTTTGCGGCGGTTATAACGCTAATATCATAAAAGCTACCAATAAAAGAATCAAGGAGCTAAAAGCTGAATCCAAAGAAGTAAGCTTGATTACTATCGGCAGAAAAGCCAAGTCGAATTTTAATAAATCAATTTATAAATCTGACAATATCAAAATCCTAGAATCTTTTGTCAATTTAAGCTCTATCCCATCAAGTCTAGAAGCTGACTTGATTTCAAATAAAGCCATAAATTTATTTTTGGAAG
>JBILGG010000024.1:0-10381 GCA_044351165.1 Candidatus Caenarcanales bacterium
TGGCAGAGCAGAAATGTCGATGAAAGATGTACTTAGACTCACACGCGGCTCAGCGATAGAACTAGATAGACAGTGCTCAGATCCTGTAGATATCTATGTCCACAACCAGCTTGTCGCGCGCGGTGAGGTGCTTGCTATTGATGAAAATTTTGGTATCAAAATTACTCACATTTTAGGTAACCTAAATTTAGCTAAGCAATTAAGCTCAGGAAATTTATCTACTAAGTAGACCGGTTTTTTATAACAGCAAGCAAGCTATTGCGAGCTAGAACGCCCAAGGGATGAAGGTCCTGAGATTTTTTGATTGTATAGTTTAGCTTAGAGTCCATGGCAGTTAAAAGCGCCAGGTCAAGATCTTTTTTCACAAAAACCAAATCTCTAATCTTATCAAGATCCGTTTCTAGAGCAGGATTGCTGGCTTTTTGTTTTTGATCGCGAAGCGGCTCTATCATATCAGCCAAAAACAAAATCTTAGCTGTAGGTATCATCTGCTCGCTACCAAGCGTGTGATCTTTAATCGCTAGCTTAATTTCAGGATCATAAATCTCATATTCATCTTCTATCCACTCGGCTCCGACACGAGCATGAAGAAGATTAGGAAAAATTCTATCTGATTCATAAATCTCTAGCTTAAAAAATTTAGCAAGCAAGATCATCTCGATATTATTCAGCTCCTTACAAGAATCATGCAACCAGCCTGCGACCAATAGCTTATAATCCAGTTCTGGATTGAGTTCTAGGACCGATCTGATTTTTAGGGCGGTCTTGACTACTGACTCTGTATGCAAAAATCTTTTTTCAGAAAGTCTTTCTTGCATATCTTTTTTGAGTTGTTCTATATCTAGCATTATAAATTCTTAAATCCTATATAAGCATAAAAAGCGCCAAGCAAAAGTAAAACAGCTCCGCTAAGGCGAATCATCAAATTACTATTATGCTTAAACCAGGATAATTGCTTAATTAGCCCAGTCGAGAAGCTTGCCATAAAAATTATTGCTGAGTAGCCTAGCGAGTACCCAAACATCAAAACCATACTTCTAAAAATTGAATTCATGCTAGATGCTATCGATAAAACACTGATAAGAATTGGACTTGAGCACGGTGAGCTCACTAACGCAAAAACCATACCCACCACAAAAGGGCTAGCATTAGGCATGGTATTAAAAAATTTCGGCATAGGTAAATTTATGATTTCTAAAATCACCAAAGACATAAGCATTATAAAAAGACCGACAGCAATATTAATAGGACCCTTAAACTCAGTAAACACCGCAAAAGCTAGTCCACCAAAAACTCCTAAAAGAGTCATCACCAGTACTACGCCCAGCACGAAGGCTGATGCTTTTTTTAGAGCTTCCAGCTTGCTAGCGATATTAAGAGTGCCGATATAAGCAAGGTTCACCGGCAAAAGCGAAAGCACACAAGGCAATAGACTAGAAATCAATCCTCCACCGAACCCAAGTAAAACCAAAACTAATAATGATGTGTTTTCTTTAGCTAATAAAAAATTGCCGTAAGAATCTAAAAATTGCGTAAAATTAAAACCCGAATCCACAGTTTTTATTTTAGCAGTTTGTTAGCCCGCAAAAAGCTTTGTAAAAATTTTAAATTGCAGAGATGTGGGTGCTTTCTTTCGCGTAAGTCACTTGTTTAGAAAAACTCGCTAAAAATGCTTTCTAACGGCATACATCAAAAACACCCCTAGGCATTAGCGACGCTAAACTGCTCTACTTGCTTAGAGAGTTCTGGCACGATTTGAAATAAATCTCCCACAATTCCATAATCAGCTTTTTTAAAAATTGGCGCTTCGGGATCTTTGTTAATGGCGACGATAACCTTACTAGAACCCATTCCAGCAAAGTGTTGTATGGCTCCCGAGATACCACAAGCGATATAGAGATTCGGACTTACGACTTTACCAGTCTGACCTACTTGCATGCTATGAGGCGCATAACCACTATCAACAGCGGCTCTTGAAGCACCGACAGCGGCATCGATCTTCTCTGCAAACTCTCTTAAAATCGAAAAATTCTCCGCGTTACCCATCGCTCTTCCGCCAGAGACAATAATGCTAGCTTCAGTGAGCGGGATTTCTTTTGAGGATGATTTGGTAACCGAACTAATTGTAATTTTAGAAGCGCAAGAAAGCTCACGACTAATCAGTTCGCCGCTAGAGCTCACATCCTGAGTGGCTTTTATGCTATTAGGCCGGAAGGTAATAAAAGATTTTCTAGCTTGATCTAAACTACAATTGACTATCATCTTATTTGAGTAAGTGCTACGAATAAGAGTCCCTGACTGAGTTTCATACCCAAGACAGTCAGTCGCGATATTAGAATTAGTCTTAGCTGCAGCAAGCCCAAACAAGGCTTCACCATCAACGGAGTTATTAGCAAGGCAAATATCCGGCTGAACTTCGTGATAAATTTTTAGGAACTCAGCTAAATAAAGATCTGATCTAAACACTTCAAGCTCATCGCTATCGATAACAAAAACTTTTGAAGCTCCAAGCTTGGTAAGCTCACCAGCCGGAGCACTAGAGTTAGCACCCATAACCAGAGCACTTACATTATCCGATCCAAAATTCTCAGCTGAGAATTTTAGAATTTCTCTAGCTGAAGAATTCAACTTACCGTTATTAACTTCAAAAAAAACTAATACTTTTGCCATATTTAAACTATTCCCGCTAGTGGTTATCAACTAACACCGAAGCTCTGAAATATTGTAAAATTAGCACAGTGGTGGTTAGCAATACAGACGATTATTATGAATTATTAGGTGTCAGCAAAAATGCTGACGAAAAAGAGATTAAATCTGCCTACAAAAAAGCCGCCAGAAAATATCACCCAGATAATTCCGAGACCGGAAACGAGGAGCTATTTAAAAAACTGGGTGAAGCTTACGAAGTTTTAAAAGACCCTCAAAAGCGTGAGCTCTATGATCGCTACGGAAAAGAAGGACTAAAAGGTTCTGGCCAAGGCGGGTTCGGTGGATTTGGAGATTTTGGTGGTTTTTCAGGATCCGCTGGATTTGAGGATTTGAGCGATATTTTTTCAAGTTTTTTTGGCGGGGGATTTGGCGGAGCGAGTTCTGGTAGATCACGTAAAAGCCGCGGACCCAGTCGCGGAGAGGATCAGATGGTAGATATCTATCTTGATTTCTTGGAACCTAAAACTGAAATCAAGAAAAAAATCCGAGTCAATCCGCTTGTAAGCTGTGAAACCTGCTCAGGCAAAGGTGCTGAAAGCGCTGATGATATTAGCACTTGCGCGCAGTGTAATGGTCACGGTCAAGTTATTAGTGTACAAAACACTTTTTTAGGTCAAGTGCGCCAGACAATTACTTGTCCGACCTGCTCAGGGACTGGCACAGAGATAAAAAACAAATGTAAAACCTGTAAGGGAAAAGGCCGCAAGCGTGAAGAAAAAGAAATCGAAGTAAATATTCCAGCGGGAATTTTTGAGGGGGCGCATATGAGACTCTCTGGAGTGGGCGATGCTGGACCTTTTGGCGGACCTAACGGCGATATTTATCTAAATATCCATATAAAAAATCACCCGAACCTCAAGCGCGAAGATGCTGATGTCTATTCGACTCTAGAGGTCGATATGGTGACAGCCGCTCTAGGAGAGAGTGTCGAGATCGAGACTATAAACGGAACTAAGACCATCACCCTAAAACCCGGTACCCAACACGGTTTTACCGAAACACTCCAAGGTGAAGGCTTCCCTAAATTCAACACCAAGACTAAATTTGGCGCACACTACGTAAATGTTCTGGTAAAAACTCCTACTAGCCTTAACGATAAAGAAAAAAATCTACTTAAAGAGTTTCAAAAACTACGGCGTAAAAAATGATTTTTCTGCGCCTGTAGCTCAACTGGATAGAGCGTTGGTTTCCGGAGCCAAAGGTTAAGGGTTCAAATCCCCTCGGGCGCACCATCACCCTAAAATCCCATTATTCCCAATTTTCCAAAAATCTAACAAAAACCAGGTAAAAACACCTAAAGAGCGGATGGGAAACTCGTGTTTCAGCGGGGAAATCGCTGTTATCTGCTGGAAAACCGTTAATTATCTGCCGAAAAAATCCTGGTAAAAAACGAAATACGTAAAGCACAAATGCGCTAAAATTAGTATTTATAATTTCTTGCACAAAAAGCAAGATTTTATAAAATTTAGAAAAATTAAACGTCCCTTAAAAGGGCCGTTTGGTTTTTCTGATGTGGATAATGCCAGAAATAAAACCACTAATCCAAAATAATCTTCCGCAGTTAGCTGATAGAAATATCACTAACAAAACTACTGCCGCACCATCAGATATTGCTGTTTCAGAAAATCCAAAACCTCCAACAAAACTTGAAGCTTCCAAAAAACAAAGTAATTTTATTTTTAAGAGTTTTCAACTTGGTGGGTTAGCGATAAGTTTACCTTTGATTTTTCCATCTCTACTTGTGCAAGCAGAAAATATAACTAAGTACGGAGAGAAAGGAAGAGATGGTTTTATTAATTTTATTTCTTCTGTGATAGACGTTATTACCAGCCCATTAAGATTTGTCATTCATAAAATCTTTAAAAATGATCATGATGAAAATGATGTAACCGCTAACAAAAGATCTTTTGCTTTTGATGATTTTTTACAAAGAGTACTGCATCCAAACTTCGTTCGAGAAATATCATCGACATTATTTAGTATCAGAAGAACTTTATTTAATTTTTTCCCAAAAGTATTTATCACTCCATCAGAAGAACTTGAGCCCAATAACACCAAAATCAATAAAGCCTCAAAAGGGCTTGCTAATGTATTTTATGCCGGTTCAAGTTTTGCAGCTCCCATAAGGTGGTTAAGCTCTCTTGCCACACTATTTACGACCGTTCCATCTTATTTAACAGGGACATTTAGCTCATATTTTGGGAATCAAAAAATATTTGAAATGTCGAAATATTTTTCTAAAATTTCAGATTTATTTACTCCAATTACTTCAAATTTATCTTCGTTATTTAGTAGTTCAAGAGCCCTCTATGATTCCTCTAAAGGTGAATCATTAAAAGTTACTTTTGCTAGATATAACATAAATATGTTTAATGTTATTCAGGGCATTGTTGGCGGGGTGCTTGCTATTCCAGGATTTTTGGGAGCTATCACAAAAGCAAAAGACCTTGTCCTTGAACAAACTCATAATAGCGATAAATATAAATTCTCGCAATATTTTGGAGAAATTACAGCGAGCTTAGTTCCGACTATTAAAAAATATGGATTACTCGAGAATTATTCTGAAGCTACTATAAAAAACACCGTAGAGAATTTCATCCAAAAAACCATAGAAAATTCAAAAGATCACCTCTCCTATCTTTTGGATTCTTTTTATAACTCATCTGCTATCACTCGAAAAATATTTTCTCTTTTCAAACCCGTCGATGGCGCTGGCAAAATTATAAACAGGCATGATGATAAGAATCAATTAGAAACTAATACTAGTCTAAATTTTTCCAAGAGCGGATTTAGTAAGAAATTTTTATTCCAAGAAATTCACTCACTACTTCATCCTATACAATCTCTAATCATGCTTTTACCTGCGGCTTACACTCCAATTAGTGACGATTACATCACCAATAACGGTAAACTTTCGATAAGACTTTTAGACCGTATTATGGGAATTAGCTCGTTTATTTTATCAATTCCAAACTATTTAATTTACGCATTATCCACAAGAATACCTCAAGTAATAATCAAGTATTTTGAGCTAAAACAGAAGAGTGCGTCAAGCAAAGGAATTGAATATGATGCTTTTGAAGACTTTAAACGCTTCAAGACCTCAATACAAAATTCTGGGGTTCCTGGAATAGTATATTTAACACAAGTCCTTAGTGAAATGCCGATTGATAAACTTACTTTTTATTCATACGTAAAAACTAACAAAATTCTAGATGACCTAGAAGCCCAAGCTCAGGATCAAGAGCCAAGTAATAAAGCCACCGAACTCATCGAGACCTTCCGTATCGGAGCAAAAGCTCTACTCGCGACCAGAAATCCATTATTCTTCGCAGAACGTGATGACAAGGGCTACACAGCTGAGGAGCATAACCGCATGAAGGTCTATCAATCACTCGGAACCTTCAAAGAAGGTATTGGAAGAATTCCAGTAATCGGAATTTTCATATCACCGCTTATTGAACTTTTAAGATCACGCTACTACGTCAAGCCTAGAAAAGGCTCAGCGACTGGGATTCCCGGACTGGGCTAAAACTAAGAAATCTCAGCGGCGAAGGCATTTAAGCGCGCTAGCTCAAGATTAGCTAGGCAAGCGCCTCCTATCATGCCAGAGTCGTTACCTAGAATTCCTTCCATAATATTTACGCGATCTTTTATCGCATCGACGACTTTGTCTCTGACTTTATTATTCAGATTAGAATAATTTATAAACTGCGCCATCCCCCCGCTTACAACGACTGCCGCTGGATCCAGCACATTGATTACACTTGACATCCCGAGCGCGAGGTAATCATGCCAAGTATTAAACACAGCGATCGCAGTTTCATCACCGCGATTAAAAAGTTCGATAAGCTTATAATTATCCATGGTCGGATCAGTGAAATATAAATGGGCAGTGTTTTGTAGCCCTGTGCCCGAAGCGTAGGCTTCCCAGCAATCCCAAGCACCGCAAGTGCAGTGGCGTGCTTTCCGGTCAGAGAGCTTGATGTGTCCGATCTCACCGCCAGCAAAATTCGCTCCGCGCCAAATTTGATTCTTAGAGACTATACCACCGCCGATCCCGGTTCCGACAATAACGAGTAAAACCGGGTCATAGTCAACAGCACAACCCACAGTGTACTCTGCAAGCGCGGCGCAGTTAGCATCGTTCTCGACGACCACTGGCATTTTTAGAATCGACTCTAGCTCTTTTTTTACCTTAGTGCCTTTCCAGCCTTTTATATTTCCGCACCCACCTATCATCTCGCCTTTATCGCTAACGACACCAGCCGTAGAAATACCGACAGCCTTGACGTCGTATTCTTTTTTTATGGTTTTTACCATTTCAGACATGGTCTCAAGCACGGCTTGAGCGTTATTTTGGGGAGTGGGTTCTTTTAATAAAGCGGAATGGATGAGTTTACCGTCAATAAAAGGCGCGGCGGCTATTTTGGTCCCGCCCATGTCAATCCCGATAGTACAAAGTTCTTTTTTAAATTCCATCTCTTAAAATATAGCAAAAACCACACCAAATACCTATTTTTTTGGCGCCTTCTATATCCAAGTGCAAAATGTTCCCAAGATTAAAAAGAATTAATCATTTACCCCCTAGACAAGGTTTGGGCACGGCCAGATACTGAGATTAAGAATTTCTTTATATTTACAAAAAGAAGTTCCCAAAAAGTTCAACGACGAACCAAAAATAAGGAGGCCAAAATGTCAGTATTTAAAGTTGAAACAAACACTACATCGGACATTACTGTAAAAAGAAGGTCAGAACTAATCAAACAAATAGAATCTCTTCAGAGATTTTATTATGATATTGGTTACGATACCTCTAATATACGCACAATATTCTCTCTTACACTTTCGTATCTCAAAGGGCATGTTAATAGATTAGTCATCAAATCTTTTTTTGAAGTCTTGATGAACCAAAACAAACTTAACCTCTGCAAAGAAGTTAATTTACTAAATTGTTTTGATGATTTAATCGAAGAGCTAGATTACGATGATCAATCCATTACTAACAAAAGTGATTCTCAACAAAAAGAACCTAGCTTTATTCAGACAGTACTCGGTATAAAATCCATTGCTTAAGCACTAACCAAGCCACTGAGCATAGATTTGCCAGAGGACTTAAGGTCATCACAAGCTTGCATAACACGCTTGCTCATTCCTTCTTCGGCTGATTTTAAGTAAGTGCGAGGGTCGTAAAGTTTTTTATTACCTACCTCACCTTCGATCTTAAGAACACCGTCGTAGTTTTTGAACATGTGATCGACGATAGGCTTAGTAAACGCGTACTGAGTGTCAGTATCCACATTCATCTTAATTACGCCGTATTCAAGTGTTTCGTGAATATCACTTAGATCAGAACCCGAACCGCCATGGAACACAAGATCCAAAGCCGCACTAGCACCGTATTTGTCAGTGATAGCTTTTTGACCGTCTCTTAGGATGGTCGGCTTAAGCTTAACGTTACCTGGCTTGTAAACACCGTGCACATTACCAAAAGTCGCCGCTAACATAATTCTGCCGCCGACTGGTTTTAGCACTTCATAAACAGCGAGCATATCTTCTGGAGTGGTGTAAAGTTTTTCTTTACCGACATTAGAAGTATCGTGCCCGTCTTCTTCGCCGCCGACAACTCCGGTCTCAACTTCAAGAATGATTTCGTTACGCGCGCAAAGCTCTAAAAGCTCTTTTGAGAGTTTTAGGTTTTGGTCGAGCGGTAATTCAGAACCATCAAACATATGAGAATTAAACAAGTTAGATTTACCTTCTTTACGTCTTTTTTCGGTTTCAGCTATAAGAGGTCTGAGGAAGGCATCCACTTTATCTGGGTGGCAATGATCGGTATGAAGCGCGATCATAATATTATATTTTTCAGCTAACCTGTGAGCGGCTTCGGCAAGCACAATAGCTCCAAGTGCCATGTCTTTTACCTTAGAACCAGAAGCGAACTGTCCGCCGCCAGTAGAGACTTGGATAATTCCATCTGATTTTGCTTCAGCCAAACCTCTTAAAGTAGCATTTAAGGTAGGCAGAGAAGTGATATTAATAGCAGGGTAAGCAAATTTACCTTTTTTAGCGCGATCTAACATTTCGCAATATTCTTTGTAATTAGCAACAGGCATTTTTTCTCCTTTATAATTAAGTAATGTCCCCTTAAAAATTTATCATAGGACAAAAAGAATTTGTTAATATAGATGTGAAGAAAATATTAAGCGGCTAATCCGAGTGATTGAGCCATCTTTTTAGCTTGCTCAGCATAATGGTCTGCCCAATGCTTGAAGAAGGCGCCGTTTTTAATTAAAGAGACAAATTGGATAATTTCTTGGATTTTATCAGGGGACTTCTCTTTAAATTTATTTATGGCTTGATTTAAATTATCAAAATTTGTAATACCAAGATTTTTAAAAAAAACTTTTTTAACAAAAAAATTTTTTAATAAAGACTTATCATTGTCTAGTAAATTTAATTGTTTATTTAGTAATTCTAATTGGTCTTCTGCTTTAAAAGAAGTGGTAATATCATCTCTAGAGATAGAAAGTAGATCTGATTGTTCACCACTAGAAGTTTTTGCTTGATAACCCAATCTTACTTTTGATCCGGTATCAACCACAGTATTTACAAGAGGTACTCCTTTATAACCTGGATAAACACCTGCAAACACCTCTTGATCTCTAACTCTTGACAAAACTAACATACAATTACTTATAGCACATTATCTTCTCACTGATAGTAAATAAAAAATTAAATTTATTATCTAAGCCCCAAGGACCACGGCAGTAGGCTTGCCTGTGTATTCCATAAGGATCACCTCGAGAAGAGGGTGTCTGTGCATCCTGTCATCGATATAGCGGTGCAGTTCAGAGCGAAGGTCGATTTGGAGCTTATCGATTTCGAATTTTGAGTTTTTGGAATTCTTAGAATTATGATGAGAATTTTTGGGATTATGAGGGCTTTTTTCGATAGCGTCTCGAGCGATCTGGGTGACTACTTCTAGGAAGCCTGCTTTTGTTTCGGTCGGAGATAGCACTAGCCCGCGCGAATAAACCTTAGGCTCGCCCATAATCTCACCGTAGGCATTGATGGTGATTACTACTGATAGCATTCCTTCAGAAGCGATTAGCCTGCGCTCGAGCATAATGCTCGTATCGAGCTCACCGACATTAGCGTTGTCGATCATGATGATACCAGCCTCGACTTTATCGACAAGCTTGCAGATATTGTTTTGGATTTCTAGCACATCACCATTATCCATCAAAAAAATATTATCCGGATGAACTCCGCACTCCACACCCGTTTCACCGTGCTTCACCAGCATTCGGTACTCACCGTGGCAAGGCATAAAATATTTAGGCTGAGCTAAGTTAAGAAGCATTTTTTGTTCTTCTTTACTAGCGTGCCCAGAGACGTGTACGTTTTGTTCTCTGCCGTAAATCACCTCAGCGCCTCTAGCATAGAGCATGTTAATAAGATTATTTACGGACTTCTCGTTACCAGGGATCGGTGAAGCGCTCATTATCACTGTGTCTCCGGGCTGGATCTGAAGGTACTTATGCTCGTTACGCGCGATTCTGGACAGAGCCGCGAACTGCTCGCCCTGAGAACCCGTCGCTAATATAATCAAATCTTCATGCGGGACATTGTGGATATCTTCTTGCCTGACTACAAAATCATCTGGGAT
>JBILGG010000214.1:0-3074 GCA_044351165.1 Candidatus Caenarcanales bacterium
AATACTTTTGCAAATATTAGACCAGCGATTGTTTTTGATTCGCTTGCTCATTTATCTACCCTAAAAAAAGAAGTTGTCTCCGGTACTGATCTAGTGGTGGTTAGAGAATTAACTGGCGGAGTTTACTTCGGCAAACCCAGTCAAAATGATGGTTCTACAGCTTTTAATACTATGATTTACTCTGATTATGAAGTCGAGCGTATCGCAAAAGTCGCTTTTGAATTAGCGCTTAAGCGTAGTAAAAAACTTTGTTCTGTAGATAAAGCTAATGTCTTGGATGTTTCACAATTATGGAGAGATGTGGTGACTAAGGTCTCTAAGCAGTATCCAGAAGTGGAGTTAAGCCATATGTATGTGGATAACGCCGCGATGCAGCTCATAAAAAACCCTAAGCAGTTCGATGTGATCGTTACAGAAAATCTTTTTGGGGATATTCTTTCTGATGAAGCAAGTATGCTAACTGGTAGCATCGGTCTTCTCCCATCTGCTTCGCTTAGTGACGGTTCTTTACCAGGTCTTTATGAACCAGTCCATGGCTCTGCTCCGGATATTGCTGGTAAGGGTCTAGCTAACCCAATGGCGATGATGCTTTCAGCCGGAATGATGCTGAGATATAGTTTTTCTATGGCACGTGAAGCCGATATTATCGATTCAGCGATTCAGCAGGTGCTTGCTAAGGGTATCGCCACTCCAGATCTGGGCGGCACTGCTAATACTTCTGAAATCGGTTCTGCTGTTTTAAAACAAGTAAAAGAATCTTTAGCGCAGATTAGTGGCTAGTATGAAACTTTGTTCTTGGAATGTAAACGGGATAAGAGCTGTTGCCAAAAAAGGTTTTTTTGAATGGCTCAATTCTAGTGGGTTTGATATAGTTGGCTTGCAAGAAATAAAAGCAAGCGATGATCAGCTGGGTTCTGATTTTAATTCTATGTTTTACCCGCTCGTGGTTTTTAATCCTGCTCAGCGAAAGGGTTATAGTGGTGTCGCTGTTTATGCTAAGTCTCAACTTGAATATCTAAAAGGTTTTAAGCTAGAACGTTTTAAGGATAGTAAAAATATCACAGAAATAGTCTCGCTTAACGAAACTAAAAAAGAAACCACTATTAATAAAACCCAGTCTATGAGCCAAGAGCGCTTGGCAAGCTTGATTCAAGACTTTAATTCCGAAGGAAGAATTATCGAGACTCATATTCCTTTTAAAAATTCCAAAATTATTTTTTTGAATATTTATTTTCCTAACGGCGGAGCTAATTCAGATCGCCTCATCTTCAAGCTCAATTTTTATGAGGTTTTTCTGGAGTATCTAGATCTCCTAAAAAAAGAATCTGAGTATTTAATAATCACCGGTGATTACAACACGGCTCATCATAGCTGTGATCTGGCGCGCCCTGATGAGAATTTAAACACCTCTGGTTTTATGCCTATCGAAAGAGAGTATCTTGATAGATTAGAAAAAAAAGGTTTTTTGGATTGTTTTCGTTGCCTTCATCCAGACTCAAAAGATTTTTATACTTGGTGGAGTTTTAGGACGGCGGCGCGTCAGAGAAACGTCGGCTGGAGAATTGATTACTTTTTTATTAGTGAGGAGCTAAAACCTTTTTTAGGCTCTGCTTTAATTCATAATGACATTGATGGCTCTGATCATTGCCCCGTTTCAATCGAGATAAATGATGTTTAGGATAACTCTATAGTAATACTATAGGGTTTAATAATACAATGTCTCCCAAAAGATTTAGCTATCCTTAAAGAATTATAAACCCATTTACAAAGCCTCCCTAAAGTTCTATACTCATTTGAGTATGAAAAAAACATTGTTAATCGCGTTAATAGCAGTTTTTACAGCAAGTCCTGTATTAGCTGGTGGTAATTATAGAGTTCAACCTCACAAGTCAAAAGAGACTAAAGAGTGCTGCAAAAAATCAAAAGATGGCAGTTCAGTAGTTAAAGGTCTTGTTTGGGTAGTAAAACTTCCTTTTAGAGTTGTTACTGCTACTACAGTTGGTCTTTATGAGCTTGTTGCTGATCAGGATCTAGATGGATTCAGAAAAGGCTACGACATCATCTAAGCTATCTTTCGCAAAGCCCCTCTTCTGAGGGGCTTTTTTTTTTCAAAATTAGGACTCATCGTTGCCCACAAAGCTTTCTATAGCTGTTATTTATGAGTAAATCTCTAGACTTTGGCCCTTATATCAGATTTGATAAATCGCCTATTTGGGATATTCATAATGATTATTTCCAATCCCGCGGACTTTTAGCTTGGTCAAAAGGTGAAGTGCCTTTTACGGGCATATCTAATTATTACGAGGCTTACAAAAAAGCCAAATTTTTAATCGAAAATCTTAAGCAAATAAAATATTCTGGACAAGAATCCAATGAAATAAATATTCTTGAGGTCGGTTCTGGCTACGGGGAGTTTGCTAAAAATTTTTTATACGCATTTAAGGAAATTTCTCAGCAAGAGAATTTGGATTTTTTTTCACGGATAAAATATTTTGTTACGGACTATTCAAGAGTAAATATCGAAGAGCTACAAAAATCTAAGCGATTAAATTTTTTTCAAGATCATCTGGTGTTTGAGGTATTGGATGTCTTAGATCCCCAAATCGCTATAAGCCGCAAATCCGGTGCCGGTGAGGTTCTTGGCGGAGTGAGCTTTTCTGCTATTTTTGCTAATTATCTTCTTGATCAGCTTCCAGCCAGGATTTTTGCTTATGATGGAAATAATTTTTTTGAAAAATATTTAAGCCTGCAAGATTATCAGAGTATCTCCAAAAAAAAATCTTGGATCAAAAAACTAAAAAAGAAATTTCGTTTTCAAGAAATTGATTGGCAAGAAGAATTATCTCTTGAGCATAGAGATATTTTATTTAGCTGTTTTAAAACCAATAAACCATCGACCATCGTTTATTCTTATGGCGCTCTTCGGGCCATAAAAAATTTTTTGTATCTTCTAAAGCCCTCAGGGATTATCATCTGCTCGGATTTCAATGCTAGTGCTAAGCCTGGTTTAGATAGTTTTGAGCCCTGCTACTACGGTAACTCACTTGCGCAGGCGGTAAATTACGAATTTATTT
>JBILGG010000216.1:0-3035 GCA_044351165.1 Candidatus Caenarcanales bacterium
TGGCTTCACAGTGGGAAATGTTCCGTTCTAAGCAATTAGACTTGATAGTAGCTGAGATATTTAATGCTTATCTAAAAGATTCTCTTTATCAAGAAACTGAGCATTTGCAATCTTGGCAAGATTTAGTCAGTCAGCTAAAACCTAGTTCCCAAGAGCATTTGGTGATCACGGAATCCCTAGATAGATTTAAAAAATTCTTCGCTTCAGAAGAATTTGACAAGGATCTTTGGATACTTGCAAAAGAAAAACTTGGGCTCGATCGCATTCGCATGGTTAATTTTGATGGTTGGGGCGAGCCTGTCGAGCGCGGTGGAGGACTAGAATTCCAGAACACCGTCAAGTGCACTCTGCCAGTGGGTTCTATTCCTTACTACGAACGCACTCTACAAGGAGGCGGAGCTCAACAGCTAGCTTCTGCTCTCAGGACCCGCCAAGCGATTCAAGATTTTATTCACGGAGTAACCGAAATCGCCGTTAGAAAATTTGCTCTAGAGAAAAACTTCTTCGCTTCAGCTTATGTATTGAATCTTGATTTTTCAGAATCAATGTCGCGAGCAGTCGAGATTCTGCGCAAATCCTTACGCACAGAGGTTTTTGGGCTAGATCTAGATGATGACAACAAAATTAGTGATGAGCAGTGCTTGAGAAATTATTTTAGACATGTAATAAAATCGCCGCTAATCTACCTCGATTTATTTAATATTGCAAGCAGACCTACATCCCGCTCAGGCGCTCAAATAAAAGAACTTCTTAGTGATGATAATTACCAAAATAATCTAGATTTATTCGCTGAAAAACTCCCTGCAGACCAAATCGTCAAAATTCTCGGTGATATTCGTGCTATCCCTTATGCCGCTATGTTTAGCTTGCTGGGCGGAAATCACGTGTCTTTTTATGGTTTTGATCAGCTGATGAACTGCACCGAAAAATTCGCCGCTCAAGCTGGCACTATTCGCAAAAATTGCACTGAATGGATCAAGCATTTTTATCACCTAAACGATGATTCCCAAGAATGGCGATTACTATCACACATGATCAGCTCGCTTGAAAAAGGCATTATGACAGCGGATCAGGAGTGCTACCGGCGCGCCCACGCAATCATCGAAAAAGCAACTAACCCCAATTACCGCTCTGGAGACGATTTGCTTATACTTAAGTTTTTAAAAGCTCAGCAAGATACTATGAATTTTATTGCCTTCATAAAAGATTACCGAGTATCTAATCCTAAAAAAGTCCAGCTCGAGGAGCTAATGCAAAACGACCCAGCTCAAAGAGATCTCTTGCTGGCTCGCAGAAACGATGCCGCCGTTCCGCGCATGGGAATTGCCGTATCTATCTCAAAAATCCTCGAACACGCTCGCTCCAAAAATCTAAACCCTCTTGCCGTTGAAAACATCCCAGCAGATTTACTGGACCTACTCAGAAAAGCCTTCGCGGCGGGGGCAAGTACCTTTGGCAATGGGTGTATAGACTAGTTCGCGCGGTTTCAAAGATTTAGCGCAATTTTAAAGAATTAGCTCGGTTTCAACGAATTCTCGCGGTTTCAAAGAATTCACACGATCACAAAAAAGATTTAAAAAAAGCCAAAAATCAATGTGTAAATATATAAAATCCGCATAATTCCTTGCTTTTTATGGATATAGGTTAAAACACCAAAAAAATGGGAATAATGACTTTATGACCATTAAGGGTTTTCTAAAAACTAAGTTTTTAGAAAATCATTTAACCAAAATCAAAGACGATTAAAACTAAGGGAGTTTTTATGGTTTATAACCCTATATTTGAAGAAGAAGTCGAGAGAGACGCTGAATTAGGTAGCTTGAGAAGAGCAATCAAGTCAAGAGCCGCACAAGACCAGTTCCAGAATCTCTGCCAAAAGTTTACTCACTTCGTAAAAGCGCATCCGATATTTACAACCGTGGCGCTAGGAGTGTTTGGACTGGGGATAACTAGCTCGCACCTATCAAACAAAAACAAGTAAAATTTTACTTGGTGCTAATAAATTTTGGAATTTTAAATCTCACGCCAGATTCTTTTTCTGATGGCGCAGAAAATAATTGTAATTTAGATTTTTTTTTACAAAAAGCTAAAAACCTTATAAACACAGGGTTTGATGTGATCGATATCGGAGCTGAATCAACTCGTCCAGGCGCAGAAGTAATAACCCAAAAAGAAGAATGGACTCGCCTAAAAGATTTTTTGCTTAATTACAATCTCAGCAAACCTCTATCCCTAGACAGTTCTAAGCCCGAAACCATAAAAAACGCCCTTTACCACAGCTCTTCAATTCACTACATAAACGATGTAACAGGCTTGCAAAACCCAGACCTACTCTATCAAGTCGCAGAGCACGCCGAGAGCTTCGTAAAGCTAATCGGGATGCACTCTAAAGGCGGCGTGCCCCCTAGCTTAAAAGCTAGTGAAATTCCTGATGACTTTTATGATGCTGAGGGCGGGCTGGAAGAGGATTTGAAGCGATTTTTTGATGAGAGCATAAAAGCTTGCAAAAAATTTAGCATCGATGAATCGCGCTTGATACTTGATCTAGGATTGGGATTCGGTAAAAACCTGAAGCATAGCCTCGAGCTAATTGAATTAATTCCGAAAATCAAAAGCGAATTTGGCTTGCCGATTATGCTTGGGGCGAGCCGTAAAAGTTTTTTGAGACTTTGGAAAGATAAAGCTTCAGCAGATTGGAGCGAGCTAGATAGATGGACAGAAGAGTATAATTCGCTTGGTGTAAGGGCTGGCGCGGAGTATCTACGCTCACATAATAAAATCTGCTAAAATTGCATTTATGCAGAACCCACCAAGCGCGACAATATCTATAAACGAGCTAAAAAAACAGTTAGAAGATCTAAAAACCTCAGCGCTTGCGGATTTTAAAAACTGCAAAACCTCAAACGAGCTCAATGACAGCCGCATCAAATATCTCGGAGATAAAAGTTTATTAGTCTCTCTAAAGCGCCAGATGAAAGATATTCCAGCGGAGATCAAGCCGGAATTCGGGAAAATCATCAACGAAGCTACTAGCG
>JBILGG010000244.1:0-2587 GCA_044351165.1 Candidatus Caenarcanales bacterium
GAGACTGGCAAAAAAATTATTACTGACCCACAGCTTGCAAGCCTTTATTACATCACGCTTCTAACTGATACCGGCGGATTTCGCCATAGCAATACCAACCCAGAAGTGTTTCTGTGGGCAAGTGAGCTTACCAGTCAGGGAGCGGATCCTAGCTTACTTTATAATAAACTTTTTAATCAAATGCCTTTTCGGGCTATCAAGATTATCGGGCTTGCTCTTGCCAAGCTAAATATTATCGAACTGGATATCAAAAACTCCAGTTCTCGCAAAAGCTTTAAAATAGCCTATACCACGACTACTCGCGATGAGCTGATCGAGACAACGGCTCTTGATGAGGACACCGATGAGATAGTCGATCATATTATGCGCATAAAAGATATTGATGCTTGCTTATATCTGCGCGAAGCTAAATATCCTGGTATTTATAAAGGCAGTCTGCGAAGTGCAGTCCCTGATTTTGATTGCAGTCAAGTAGCCAGCAAACTCAATGGCGGCGGACATTCCCGCGCGGCAGGTTTTAACCTGGACGCTAATTCACTCGATGAGCTTAAGCAAAAAACTCTTGACGAAATCAATAATTTTTTTAGTCGCTAACTAGAGAAGGCATTTGAACAAGCGATTCTATGATGAGTTCGGCTCTTTGTTCGTTAGACATGGTGTCTAGCGTTCGCCACATGTATTTTACCCACTCACAGCGCTCTTGATCCAAAAACTCGCCGTTAGCTTTCAAAAACTCCTCACAGCTTCGATACTCTCGGTAATAGTAAATTGCCGCAATAGTATCAGCCATATATGAGTATGAATATGAATCACACTCGATTTTTTCAGTCATTTCCTGACAATCAGTCAAGAATCTTTCTAACAGTAAGCTTGGATTTATGCAATCCCCAATTGAATGTTTTCCCTCGTACACGTTTCCCCCCTAATGTACTAGATTATTTCATTTAGATATACTCACTTATTGGCAGAATTGATTATGAAGTGTTTAAGAAAATAAGGTTTTTTTTATAAATTTAATTAATCTTTTTTAAGGTTAATTTTTAGCCCAAATCCAACCTCGATACCAGGCTAATTGCGGCGGTTTCAGCTTTTAGAAGTCTTTTGCCAAGTGAGCAAGCCTTAAAGCCCTGCTCATAAAAAAACTCTGCTTCTTGCTTGGTAAGCCCGCCTTCAGGTCCCACAGCTAATATGATGCTATTGCAGTTGGTTACTTGCTCGATAGCAGTACTCGTGGATCCCGCCAATACCTCATATCCAAACAGTTTTAGCGCGGTCTTGTCAAGATCATCAAGCTCACTAAGTTTTTTGCAGTCATGTAACAGCGTGAATCTCGCTCCTTGAGACTGTTCTGTCGCTTCTTGGATAATACTATTAAGTTTATCTCGGTGCTTAAGAAAACTTTTTAGGTAGGGTTCTTGACTGCGCTGGTAGCAAATGGGCTGAAGCTCGTAGACCCCAATCTCTGTGAGCTTTTGGACCATGAGGTTAAAAGCTTCGGGTTTAATAATTGGAATCAAAAACTTGACTTGTTTTTGGGGCTCGCGCTCAGAACGGGTCCTGGAGCGGATTTGGAACTCTAGATTGGTTCTGTTGATGGATTTTAATGAGCAGAGATAAACCCAGCCCGACCCATCAATAAAACTTATTTCTTCTTGCGCCCCTTCCTTAAGCCTTAGAACGGTTCTTGCTTGGTGGATGGTGGATTTGTTTTTTACTACCACCAGCTCAGGCAGGATCTGATCTTCAGCTAAAATAGTAAACCTATAATTTCTCATTTTTATGACATAGTCCCTAATATATGATAACTTTTTATTATCTATGCTAGACATTAAATTGATCAGAGAAAAGCCCGAATACGTAAAAAAAATGCTTTCAATGAGAAATATCACTCTGGCGGGTCTAATCGACGAAATATTAGCCCTAGACGAGGCTTATCGTCGCGAATTACAGCGCAAGCAAGAATTAGAGGCAAAAAGAAACTTCTTATCTAAAGAGGTTGGTAATAAAAAATCTCGTAAGGAAAATGCTGATTCTGAAATTAGTGAATTGAATCTTATTAAAGCAGATTTAAAAGCTATTGCTGATTTAGAACCGGAATTACATGCTAAACAAATGGCACTTTTAGAGGTCGTTCCTAATCTTCCTGATGAGTCTGTGCCCTTAGGTAGCGATGAGCATGCTAATCAAGAGATATATCGTTGGGGTGAACCTAGAAATTTTGATTTTCCTGTATTGGAGCATGATGAATTAGGAATTAAAAATCAAATGTTTGATTTTGAGCGCGGCGTGAAAATCGCAAGCTCTAGATTCACGTTGCTGACTGGATTAGGGGCGAAACTAGAAAGAGCCTTGATTAATTTCATGCTAGACTCCGCTAGTGATAGAGCTTATAGAGAAATATTCCCTCCCATTATTGTTAACGGTGATAGTCTCTATGGTACTGGTCAGTTACCGAAATTTAAAGAGGATCTCTATAAAATAGAAAATGAAGAATTGTATCTGATTCCCACTGCAGAAGTTCCTTTGACTAATATTTATCGTGATGAAATTTTAAATGCCGAAGACTTACCTTGCTATCTCTGTGCTT
>JBILGG010000031.1:0-8719 GCA_044351165.1 Candidatus Caenarcanales bacterium
TCAAGCTTTTGCTGGGCTTCAATAAGATCTAAGCGAGCTTGCTCAAGCTCTTGTTCTCTAGCAATGACATCTTTTTTGGCTTGATCGAGCTTATCATTTAGGTGTTTAATAGTCCGCAAGTGCTCTTGAGCCATTTCGTAATTATTTTTTATCAGTTCTTCATTACGATCTCTAATTTCTTGAGCCAGCACTAGGACCCGTTCTTGAGCTTTTTTAAGCGCGGCTTCTGCTGCCAAAACCGCCATTTGAGCGGCTTCTACAGCATCTCGCCTTAATGTTAATACTTTTTCTAGCCTAAATTTAAACGCCAAATTGAAATCTCTAAGACTATATTAAACCCAATTATTAAAAAAAGCATATGGGTATATGAGCTGATAGTAGCTATATTGCTAAAATACACAGTTACGCGCCTTATTTCGCCAATGTAAAATCGTGTGGTTTTACACCAAGAAAGTGATTTAAGCGCCGGCCAAAAAAGGAAACAAAATGACAACAGCAACTGACTCAAAAAATGCAGAAAAACAAAATCAAGAAGATATTCTTCTAGCTAAAGTAGCAGAAGGTAAAGTTATACTTAGACAGCTTGTAGACGCTGGTGTGCATTTTGGTCACCCGACAAAAGACTGGAATCCTAAGATGAAAGAATACATCTATGATTCTATGAACGGAGTTCACGTTATCAACCTGGCTAAGACCGTTGAAAACATGATGAACACCGCAGAGTTTCTCAAGAAGCAAGGTCGCTTGAACCGTAATATTTTATACGTAGGTACTTCTAAACAAACTTCAAGCATAGTTAAGCAAGAAGCCGAAAGAGCTAATGTGTTTTTTATTAACCAGAGATGGCTAGGCGGTTTGATCACTAATTTTGATACTATCAGATCTAGATTAAACAAGCTAAGAGAGCTAGAAGGCGCAAAAGAAACAGGCGCGTTTAGCAACCTCGGTAAAAAAGAAATCGCAAGATTAAACAGACAAATCACTAAGCTTAATAAATCTCTTGGTGGTCTTAAAAAAATGCGCGGTCGTCCAGAAGTTTTGGTGATTTTTGATCAAAACAAAGACGCTATCGCTGTTACAGAAGGTAAAAAAGTAAACGCTACAATCATCACAATCAGTGACACTGACTGCGATCCGACTAAGAGCGATTTTGTAATTCCTGCTAATAACGATTCTATGAGATCGATCGCGATTATCGCTAAGTATTTCACAGACGCTATTATTGAAGGTCAAAATGCTTCAAACAAAAAGCGTTAATCTAATTTAAACAAAAAAGGACAATATATGAGTTTCACAGCACAAGACGTAGCAAAATTAAGAGAAATGACCGGTGCCGGTATGATGGACTGCAAAAAAGCTCTCCAACAAACAGAAGGCAATCTAGAAGAGGCTATTAACTTTTTGCGCCAAAAAGGTATCGCATCAGCCGCCAAAAAAGCTGGCAATATTGCTGCTGAAGGGCTTTTGGGCTCAGCGATTTCTGCTGATAGAAAATCTGCCGCTATTGTAGAGATCAATTCCCAAACAGATTTCGTCGCCAAAAACGAACAGTTCCAACAATTCGTAAAAGACGTTGCTAACACAGCTCTCACAAATAAAACCACTACTATCGAAGCTCTTAAAAAAGCTAAACTCGCTACTGGCAAAACCGTAGAGGAAGCGGCTCTTGAGCTGACTGCTACTATCGGCGAGAAGGTAGATGTTAGAAGAGTAGGATACCTAGAGACTTCTGGTACTATCGGTAATTATGTCCACCCAGTAGGCTCGAAGATCGGTGTTATCGTCGCTCTTAACAACGGCGCCAATGAGTCTCACGCAGCGGATTTGGCGATGCATATCGCGGCTATAAATCCAGCTCCTGAATACATCAATAAGACTGAAATCCCGGCTGAAATTATCGCAAAAGAAAAAGAAATCGAAAGCAAAAAAGATGATTTAGCAGGCAAGCCACCAGAGATCATCGACAAAATCGTCGGTGGCAGAGTAGATAAATTACTCGCAACAAAAGTTTTGCTTGAGCAAGCATTTATAAAAGACCAAAACCAAAAAGTATCAGCTTACTTGGGTACTGCTGTAGTAGAGGCTTTTATCCGCTTGAATCTTGGTGAAGGTATCGAGAAGAAGCAAGAAGATTATGCTGCTGAAGTAGCAGCGGCGATGAAGGTTTAATTCCAGACTTTCGTTGCTTAGTGCCGTTGTGGCGGAATTGGCAGACGCGATAGACTCAAAATCTGTTTCCCTCTGCGGGAGTGTCGGTTCGACCCCGACCAACGGTACCATTTTTTAGGTAAAATACTCAGCACTGAAGCTCACTTGCTCCGAGCAAATAGGCTTCAGCGGCTCCTTCACCATCTCAAGTCAAAAAGACCATAAATAATACTTTGTATGGTTAAGGAGAGGTTGAAAAGAGGGTGCTAAGTAATCTATTAAGGCTTCTACAACCACTAGCAACAGCGGGCTTGCAATCTTTAGGCCGAGTTATTCCAGTAGCCCGAAATGGTCTAAAGACCGCAAAAAACCTAGGAGTCGCTCAATTTGATAATTTTAGGTATTTTTGCGGTGATAAAAAAACTCTATTAGATAATTTTGATATTTTTTTTACTGGGACTGATTGTGCTTATAGCTTGGCAGAAGTCTATAAAACTCAAGATCCTAGAGAAGGAGTGGGATTATTAGACGCCGGAAAAGATTGGTTTTTACGGCGCTTAGCTTTTAAAAACTCAAGATTGGCTTTACCTGCCGCTTTATCACTATTTGCTGAAGCAATGACACCAAAAGGCTCAATTCTGGAAAGCTTAGGAGGCTGGGGTCAAGATGAAAAATCTAATCTGAAACAAGAAAATACCGAGTATGGAATTAACGCAAGCGGGAAAGTAGTTAGTGGCTTATTAATTCTAGCTAAAAATCTTAATCTAAAATATCACGAGGGGATCGATCACACTCCACTTTATATTAACTCCAAAAAGAATAAATCCATGAAAAAAATTTTTGGCATTATAGGTGCGCTATTGTTATCTGCTGGATGTGGATTAACACTCAATAATATAACCACCGACCCCGAACAAAAAACTAATCCCAATAAAAATTCAGATAAAGATCTCCCTAAAAGCTTGAATCCGAAGTCTCAATTGAACTTTAATGTATAAAATGATTAGGTAAAATACTCAGCGTTAATTCGCACATATTCATAGCTCAAATCTGAACCGAGCACTTGGACTGGCTTTGAAGCGGATGACTGAGCTAGGTCAAGCTGGAGTTTTATAAATTTATTGCGTTTCATAAGATTAGTGAGCTTTGCTTTATCAAAAACAGTAGGCATACCTTGCTCAAAAACCCGCACCCCAAGCAGATCCAGAGTCAATTTGTTAAAATTCAGATTCACACCAAACTCATTATCAGCATTGCCCAGCGCGGCTATAATACGCCCCCAATTAGGATCACAGCCATGAATCGCAGTCTTCACCAGAGGTGAATTTATAATCACCATACCGATTTGGCGTGCCAGGTCCTCATCAGCAAGCCCGCTAATATTAAGATCAATGATTTTAGTGGTACCTTCGCCGTCAAGAATTATTTTTTCAGCCAGGTCCATACAAACCTCATCTAGAGCGGATTCAAACTCTGAAACACTAACAAGCTTGCCCTGCATATTACTCAAAAGCAAGACCATATCATTAGTGCTGGTATCTCCGTCCACCGAAATAGCATTAAAACTTTTTGAAACGCTCTGGGCAAGCAGCTCTCGCAGTTTAGCTTGCATACCAGGGACATCTTGCTCGAAGCCAGCGAGCTTAATATCCGTCACCAAAAATCCAAGCATGGTAGCTGATTTGGGGACTGACATCTTGGGGGCAATCATTCCAGAGCCCTTGGTAAAACCTAGAATAAGGGCTTGAGAATCTTGAGAGATTTTAAGACTTAAATCCGTAGTCAAGATAGACTCAGCAAACCCTTTTATAGACTGGTTTTTGGAGGTGTCAATATTTTTAATTGCATTATTAATTTTATCATCAGGAAGAATTACTCCGATCTTTCCAGTACTTGCCATCAAGACCTCATCAGCATTTAGATCAAACTTGCCAGCAAGCGCCTTGCGCACTGAAAGATCCGAGTGCTCGCCTTGGATGCCGGTGCAGGCATTAGCATTACCAGCATTGCAAACAATGGCCCTGACTGGCTTTTGGCTGAGGAATAATTCTTGATTTTTTTCTACACAAAAAGCGCGCGCCTTATTTTCTGTAAACGCTGCAGCCCAAATACAAGGATAATCCGAGAGTAAAATCCCTAAGTCATTTTTTCCGGTTTCTTTTAAACCAGCACAAGTACTAAAGGCTTTAAAGCCACTAGGTAATTTAGGAATATACCCAGCAGCCAAGATCTGTGATCCGCTACAAGCTGTATAGAGAGCGGGCTCGATCAGATCATAGCAATAAGCTTTTATACCCTGCGACACTAAATACTTAGCTTCCTTGGTCGTAGGCTCGGTGCCGTGCTTAATACAAGCTACCTGAATAGCCGAGGGGTTAAACTTATCAGCGTATAAATCAGTAACGGGTATGAAGCCTAAGTTTTTTATGGGAGAGCCTGTCAGATTCACATGATCAGCGATAGGAAATTCACCGCTACTCAGAGAATCATCTAAAGCAAAAATCGGCACTCTCATAAATTTAGCTAGCCTAGACTGTAGCAGGGATGTGGGCTTTAACCAGCTCGACGATTTCACTTGGTGTCATCGCTACTCTAACGCCAGCATTAGTAAAGGCTTTTGTCTTAGATTCTGCCGTGCCCTTATTACCAGAAATAATCGCACCAGCGTGACCCATACGCTTACCAGCAGGAGCTGTACGACCAGCGATATAGCCGATAACAGGTTTTTTGATATTCGCTTTTATGTAGTCAGCGGCGTCTTCTTCAGCTGTACCGCCGATTTCACCAACTAAAATTATCAAGTCAGTATCTTTATCTTTTTCAAAAAGATCCAGCGAAACAATTTGATCGATTCCGATAATCGGATCTCCGCCAATACCAACTGCTGTCGAAATGCCTATTCCAGACTGTTTCAAGCCAAGACCAATTTCGTAAGTCAAAGTACCAGAGCGCGAAATCAATCCTACTCTACCAGGCATATAAATCGAACCTGGGTGAATACCGATCAAACACTCACCAGGAGTAATAATTCCAGGACAGTTAGGACCATTTACCAGAGTGCCTTTTAGCTTAGCCGCGGCGTGTAATTTTACAGCATCTTGAGGTGGAAGACCTTCGGTGATCACCGAAATTAGTGGCAAACCTGCATCAATAGCTTCAAGAGCCGCATCAAGACATAAGTAAGGTGGCACAAAAATCACCGAACAATTAGCGCCCGTTTTAGCGACTGCTTCTGAAACCGAGTCAAACACCGGGACTCCGTCTTGCTCAGTGCCGCCTTTTCCAGGAGTCACTCCGCCGACGATATTAGTACCGTATTTTTTCATCAGAGCGGTATGCGTGCGACCCATACCACCAGTGATACCTTGAACTATTACTTTTGTATTTTTATTGATTAGAACTGACATGATATTTTCCTTTTTTATAATCTAACTAAGCCGCTACTGCTACTGCTTTTTTTACAGCTTCATCAAGAACATTGGTCATCGGGATTCCCGCTTGATTCATGATTTGCTGAGCCGCTTCTTCGTTATTACCCACCAATCTCACTACCAGATTAGCTTCTGGTCTGGTTTCTTTGTAGTATTTAAGAGCGTTAGCAACTTCGACGCAATCAGTAATTCCGCCCAAAATATTCACTAATAGAACTTTTACATTTTTATCAGACGAGACCAAATCCAGTGCCCGAGCGACATGCGACTTACTAGCACCGCCACCGACATCCAAAAAATTAGACGGCTTGCCGCCATGATGAAATACCAAGTCCATAGTAGCCATGGTCAAACCCGCTCCATTACAGAGAATACCGATATTGCCTTCAAGCTCGACTATATTTAGACCGCACATCTTACCTCTAAATTCTCTTTCGCCAAGATCAGTAAGATGCTCGCCAAGCATACCATCAAAACGCGGCTGTCTATCCAAGGCATCTTCATTGATAACGATCTTGCCATCAAGCGCCACAAAATTATCATCTCCATCAACAATCAATGGATTAATCTCACACAAATCGCAATCGTACTTGGTATAAACTTCCCAGAGTCTATTTACGATATTGCCGTATTTAATTACATCCTTGCCGCTCAAACCCAGTTTGGTAGCCATTTTGCGACCAAGATAAGGATTGTAATTACCGCCAGGAATTGGCACGATCTGGATATTTTCAGAAGATTCGATTTCTACGCCACCTTCGCTAGAAGCCATAATGATTGGACCTCGATAAGCTCTGTCAATTAAAATTGCGGTGTAAATTTCTTTTTTTATTACTACTTTTGGTTCGACGAGAATAGCAACAGGAAGATCGCCTTTTATTGGTAGTTTAAAAATATCTTGGGCTTTTTGGTAAGCATCATCAGCGTTATCAGCAAATTTAATTCCACCAGCTTTTCCGCGCCCACCAGTTAAAACTTGAGTTTTTAAGGTGCAAGGAAAATTTTCAACTCCAAAAATTTCTTCAGCGTATTTAATAACGATGCCTTTAGGCGTAGCGATTCCCGCTTCTCTAAAAAGTTCTTTTGCTTCGTATTCTCTAAGTCTCATAAAATCAATTCCGTCCTTTTAAAACTACCTTAAGTTTAAAGCATCAACATTATTTTATACCCAAAAATTCAAGTAAATACATTTACTAAAAAGATTAATTTTAGCTTTGGAATGTTAATAATCATTGTTCTGGTGGTAAACTGGGCTTATGGTACAAATCGGCGACGTGTTCGAAGAAATGAACAAACATTTTAATCCTGGAGCGGCAACTAACTTAGATGCTAGTTTCCAATTCAATATTTCAGGTCCCGCTGGCGGAATCTGGGCTTTTAAAATCAAAAACGGCACTTGCCAATTAGTTAAAGGCGGAGTCGATAAGCCATCAGTGGAAATCGCTCTTGCTGACCAGGATTGGATGGCAATTAGAGACGGTAAACTAAACTCTCAAATGGCATTTATGCAAGGTAAACTAAAAATCAAAGGCGACATGAATTTAGCCATGAAGCTACAAGCAATTTTTCCTATTTCCTAAACTTGATTAGAAACTGCATTAGCAAGGTTTTTCAGGCGAGATTTTAGCGTCTCATCGAGGTCTTGACTAGCAAGGATAGTAAATTCCTCAATTAGCTCATTTAGTTCGGCATCCTTGAGATTAGTATTGATCTTGGCTTTGTAAATTTTATCAGTAAGCTTGTGATCGACAAACTCACTAGAAGTCAGCAATTCTTCATAAAGCTTTTCACCGTCTCTCAGCCCAATCACTTCGACAGGAACCTCATCTAGAGTGAATCCCGAAAGCTGGATAAACTGACGAACTAGGTCATAAATTTTTACCGGCTCGCCCATATCCAGTAGCATAATCTCGCCATTAGTAGCCTTGGAAGCCGCTTGGATAACGAGCTGTGCCGCTTCTGGTATGGTCATAAAATAACGAATAGCGTCCTTATGGGTGATGGTCAGCGGAAGAGAATTCGCGAGCTGTTGCTCCCAAACTTTAATAACTGAACCTCTGCTACCGAGTACATTCCCAAATCTAACAGCGGTGTATTTGGTACTTGGGAATTTTCTAGACGTCATTAGAGTAACTTTTTCAGCTAGATTTTTTGTCGCGCCCATCATACTGGTTGGGTTTACGGCTTTATCAGTACTAATTAAGACAAATGCATCAGCTTGGTGAGCGCCAGCAAGCTCAGCAAGGTTACGAGTGCCAATAACATTATTCTCAAAAGCCTCACAGGGATTGATTTCCATGAGGTGTACATGCTTGTGAGCGGCAGCATGAAACACAACATCAGGTCTAAAATCAGAAAATATCTTAGACATACGAGTGTAATTGCGAATATCGCAGATCTTTTTTTCGATCAAGATTTCAGATTTTTCTGGATTTTCAGAAATAATTTTATTGAGGTCTTGCCAAGTTTCAAAAATAGAATTTTCTCCCTTGCCGACAAGCGCGATCGCAGAAATATTACACTTCAAAAACATCTGCTTACAAAGCTCCTTGCCGATCGAGCCGCCAGCACCAGTAACTAAAATACGCTTATTGTTCAAAAACTCAATGACATCCTGTCCGCCCAAATCAATTTCATCTCTGCCCAAAAGGTCTTCCATACTGAGTTTACGGATTTGCTCGACCGTTACTCGCCCGCCTGCTAATTGATCTACTCCAGGGATAGTGCGCACATCAACCCCAGTCTTTTTTTCTTGCAGCTTAAGACTCGGAATGGCAATAATAATCTGATCTACAGCAAGCTCATCTACCCAATACTTAACATCATTGATAAATCCGCAAACTTTTACATCATCATAAAGAAGCATGCCTTGCTTTTTTGGATCATCATCAAGAATTGCTACTACTTTTAGACCAAGCTCAGGGTGAGTGCTAATAGCCTTAATCGCCTCCAAACCCGCTTCACCAGCACCAATGACAAGTGCATGTTTTTGAGCGGTACTGATTTCACGCAGGCGGCGTTTTATTTTTTTTTGCTCAAGAAGAAAAAATCTCAAAAGACGAATCGTGCTCAAGAAGCCCAAAGCCAGTAAAAAATTTATAACCAAAACCCCATATGATATCGCGATCAAATCACCAGAA
>JBILGG010000053.1:0-6962 GCA_044351165.1 Candidatus Caenarcanales bacterium
TTTTATTAGATGTTGGTTCTTTTTCTTTTTTGACAGTGATTCCATCTTCGTTACGTGTCCACAAGCTAAGAGCATCTTTTTCTTCTTTGCGTATTGTGTCATTAAGTCCCATGCGTGCATAATATTGTTTTTCAGTTATTTGACCTTCATTGACCATGTTTCCGTGTATCCAGCTAACGTTTTGGTAATGCTCGCCTTGACCGTTCCAGTGAATAGCGTCAGCGCCCACACTCACGACTTTAGTAGTAGAAGGAGCAAAATCATTAATGGTATTGTTACCAACTCCAATATTAGAGTTCTCGCCGCCGACAGCTGTAGAGCAGGATTGCTGGTGGATTCTAGCTTGATCTACGTTCGCTGATATAGAAAGCCCCATAAGAGCCATAATACCTTTATCACCGTTATCATAAGTACCACTATCATGTAAGGCAATACCACCTCCCCAACCGTGGCCTTTTAGCATATAGTTAGCAACACCGATATTTTTTTCTAATCCGTGGCTATCTAAGTAAGCATTAAATTGTTTGATTTTTTCTTCGCTAGATAAATTCTTATCAGCTAGCATTTTCATAAGACCAAGCTCTTCTTGATTTAACTCGCTTTCTAGCCATTTTTTACCGTCTGCTGATTTATCTTTTGGAATAAATGATAACCTAAAAATCATCCTCATCATATCTTCATCGTTACGCGGACTCATAACGATGGTAGGATTTTTATCATCAGCCGCAAGTCCTGTCAGTGAGCCGTGATTCATATGCAGAGCACCGTTATGATCTCTACTTGAGTCGCAAGCAAAAATCAAATTAAATCCAAGTGCTTTATCCTGGAAGTAATGTAAGTCTTTTGATAATTTATCGATATTGGCGTAGCTTTCGTAGAATAGATTCTCAGTAAACAAGTTAGCGTTGCTTTGATCCATGCCTGTGAATTTCTCAACCAATTTTTTATCGATACCTTTCTCATCTAATTCATTTACCATTGCGTCCCAATTGTAATTCCCTTTTTTAGCACCTAAATATCTATAATAACGATCTTGTTCTTCATCATTGGAGCGGAACTCATTTGCAGTCATACCCTTACCGATAAGCACACCGATAAGATTGCCATCATTAATTCCAGCTTTTGTATATTCTTGGACTCTGCCTATTAACAAGCTTCTTGCCTGATTGCGGGCCGCTTGATCAGAGAGATTTGGGTCTTTAGCCTTAGCTAGTCCGATAAACTGATCTCCCTGCATTCTCATTAATTCAAACCAATCTCTATCAGTGAGACCTGTTCCACCACTGGATCCAAGCTGAGCAATTCCTTGTCCATCTTTGTAGTGATCTAATTTGTCTCTTTCTGCTTTTGAGCCTTTTTTAGTCAGCTCAAGTCTGTCAGCTAGCGAAATATCTTCAGAAGATTTAGCATTTTGCTTAGCCCAAGCAAGAAGACTATCAGCCCCATAATCTCTTTTGTCTTCGCCTGGAGTCGTGCTACCAAGAGGGTCTCCGCCATGAGATCCAGAACTGTTACCATTTCGATAATCTCCATACTCAATATCATTAAAATTTATGCCCATTAATTGAATTAGATTTTTTTCTTCTTCTTTTTTATTTTCTTCTTGCTTTTTTGTAGCGCTTGTATCTAATTTTGCTGCTTTTTTTGCTGTTTCCTCAGCTCCTGTATTGTCAGTGCTTGATTTCTGAGCTTGATTATCATCTTGCGGAGCTAGAAAGGCGGTAAATGAGAATGCTCCAGCATTTTTATTTTCATTTTCTTTTCTATCGAAGTTTTCTTTTTTTGAGAAGATAGATTCTTTTAACATTTGATCTAGTCTCTCTTGACTGATCAAACCATTTTTCAAGAGTTGATTTCTTTCAGTTTCCGTTAACAAGGACAAGGGCTTGCTTAGTAAGTCCAGCATCAAAGTTTTAATTGATGGTTTTATTGCAGACATAGGGGGTCTATAAATATTCAATCAGAAAATAGTTATGAAACGGTTATGAAATCTTGTTTACAGAAAAATACTAATGCTAATTACGGGTATTTGCTCATGCTCGAGTTGGGTTTTTAGGTTATTAAGATGGAGATCGCCGATCAAAAGAGCACATAACCCACTCTGGGAGCTGGTTATATTCTGGCTGATTTTTTGGTCTCGCGCTTTTAGTAGATTTTTTATTTCTGCTTGTAAAAGATATTTTAGATTATCAAGCTCTTGATTCGGCTCTGTGCGCTCATTATAGATACAAAACTCAATGCTATTTACTATAAATGTTTTTAGCTGTTTTTGTTTTAGAAAATTATCGAGCTTGAATTTTTCTTGGATCAGCTTAGACTTAAAAAGAATAATATTAAAAATCTCCTCATTAGTTTCGTAATAATTTAGAAGATTCTTGATCCTAAAAACCTCTTGCTCAGGCATTTTGCTTATGCCTGGTAGAGAACTATAAAGCAAAGACAATAGCGCAAATTCGATAAATAAATCTTTTTCTTCGCAGTTATTTATATTAATTTGGTTTTTAGTTAAGTGAAGAGCAGTCACCAAGGGATGTGTGTGGTTTAGTATAAAATCTTCTTTGTTGATATTTTCAAGCTCTGGGTGGAATTTGATCTCTGCGAGACCTTCTTTGAAGAAGTTTTTTATTTCAAATCTTGGGTGATCTATCAAGCGAAGCACAAGCTCTGTCAAGGTTCTATTGCTATTTGAAAAATTAATATTCCGGTAAACTCCACCTTGATGCTGTTCGCCGATTAAAAAAACTATTTTTTTTGAAGCTTTAAATTTTTGCGGCTCGCTAAATTTTGGTCTTTGGATAGGCACTCTCAGTCGCCCATTTAAATTTAGATCCAAGACCAGAGTATTAGTTAGATCTATGGTTTCTTGTAAATGCTTAGAATCAATCAAAACCATAGAAAGTCCATAATTAAAGATATCGACAAATAAAAAACTTTCTATAGCTAAAAAAAAGGGCGGGTCTCCCAGAAAAACCAGAAGACCCAGATATCAACGGAATAACTATTTTTAAAAAACCTCTTAAAGCTTGAGCATGTACAGTCGCTAAACCTCGTACCGCATTGGTACTGTTAATAAAATACTGCTGTCTCAAGTGTCTGAATCTTTACCCTCGTTATACCTCCGATATTTAACCCATATTTACATTATTCACGGTTTTTTTGTGTTTATAACCTTTTCTGGATTAAAATAACTTAATTTAAAACCCTAGATTTGAAGCCGTTTTTTCGAATATTCTATCGTTAGACTAGTAAAAATACCTATTTTGGGGCATAAAAAGATTAGGAACTCTCTGAGTTCTAGGTGCTGTTTGATGGAATTTGATTTTGGATCAAGTTTTTTTCTGATTTTAATTGGCCTATTAGCAGTAGGTATTTTAGTTTTTGTATTTTTTGGAAGATCGTCAAAAGTTTCAGATCCATCGGTGGTAGATCCTAGAAAATTACATCCCCCCAAAGTTTTTTATAAATATAATCATGATTCAATTAATTTTTGGATAACTTGGATTAAGTCCCAAGATTCAAGTACTCAAGAAAAAGCTTTTGAACAATTGGTTGTACATTTGACTAGTCCAGTCAGTAAGCTTGGAGTTATTAGTGCAGATGCGATACGCGCCATGATTGAGTTTGGTACCGAGAGAGCATATATAATTCTGCGGGATCTGTTAATTACTTGCTCAAAAGCACTTGGACAGTACAAATCTATTGAGATTTTTTATGAAGATTTAGCGATGGGGTTGACTAAGTTTGACAAAGTGCAAGAAACGGAAAAAGTGCTGGTGGATATTTTTTATGAAATTAAGAAAAAATCAGAATTGGTTAATCCTCAAGTCGCTCTCTTGAAGGCACTTGGCAAGCTTGAACTCAATCAAAGAGTTGTGCAAACTTTTGATGAAATTTTAGCCAATAAATCTCTTAATTCCAAGGTGCGTTCTGAAGTACTTTCAATTATTGAAGCGCAAGAGCCTGATGTCCAAAAAAGAGTTTTCCTAATGATCCTTGATAACCAATTAAAAAATCAACAAGGCATTGTCAGGGACGAGGATGAAAGATTGTTTGGCATAATTTTTCAGAAGCTCAAAAAATTCTTTTCAAACGATGAATCTAGCGAGTATCTGTGGGAGCTGATGAATAATGGTATTAATTCTTCTAAGCATAATTTTGTTTTTATAAAGTTATTTAGTGATGCGATCGAACTTAAGGATGAGTCGATATCTAATATTAAGCTTTTGGAATTATTAGGTAAGCCCGAGCCTGCAAGAACTCCATTTAAAGAGGCTTTTGTAAAAAGAAATTCAGTAGATCGCAAAGAGCAAGAGGTTTTGCGGACTAATATCAAGCAAGAAGATTTGGTCTACGAAAAATCAATTTGCAAATCTGATAAATCAAAAACAGCAAAAGCTGTTTCTTATGAGCTTTTGAATGATTATAAATCTCTTGAAAAAGATTTGATTCTACTTCAAGATGCATCTAAATCAGATAAATTGGTCCAAAGTATAAATGTCGTTTTAGGGACTGGAATTGATGAAAAAATTTATTTAATTAGAGCATTAGCCGCAAATAACAATCGTTCATTTGTCTATGTGGACGCTCCTACTTTATATTGTGATCCTGAGCTGATCCAAAGCTTTAGAACTACTGTTAATAATAGTAAGCCTTGTTTGGTTTATATGGATAATCTGGATTTGGTCCTAGAAAAGAATTTGTCTAAAACAGATTCGATAAATGTAAAAAATATTTCTAGAATTGTAGGTGAGTTTTCGATATTACCAAGTGTACGTTTCGTTGCGAGCTTGCCTTTTACCAGAGAAGATATGCAAAGTCTTTATGCTGGCATGAATGATAAACTAAGTGCTCAAAGTCACGGAAATTTTAGAGTGATTTACGAAATCAATAAACCAGATTTTATAAAACGTAGAACCCTTATTAGCTCTAAGTTTGCAGATATTAAGCCAGAGAGAATAGAAGCTGATTCAGGATCTTTTGATATAGATGATTTTGCTGAGTCCACTGACGGAATGTCCTATCTTGAGTATGGTCTTTTGGTGAGTCAGTATTTTGAAATTTCTCTTATGATTTTTGGCAGGTTGATTTCTTATAAAGATTTTGTAGAACTTAATCAGCATCGCGTTTCTACGCCAGCACCTGTGTTACTCTAAAGATTAGTAAAAAACTTAATTTTTAGCAGAAATTTACGCTATCATATAAGAGGTGTTAGTCGAAGATAAAGAACAATTTATACATAAACTTTTTAGCAGAATTGCTCAAAATTATGATTTTTTAAATGACATGATGACGCTTTATATGCACCGTAATTGGAAGCGTCAATTAATCAAGATAGCGGGCTCGGGTATCAAAATCCCCAAGGGGGCTCGGGTGCTGGATTTGTGTACGGGGACCGGCGATATTGCTGAAATGTGGATAGATGATCCTCGCGTAACTGAGATAGCGGCTATTGATTCCTGCGCGCCCATGCTCACTACTGGATACGCTAAGCTCCAAAAAAAATACGGAGTTAATCCTCCCAAAATCCATATGATTGAGGCTGATGCTCTGGAAATTCCTTTTGAGGATAATTATTTCGATGCTATTACAGTTGGTTTTGGTTTGCGTAATGTAAAAGATCTTGATAAGGCTATTATGGAGATACTAAGAGTGCTCAAGCCCGGTGCGGTGTTCGCGAGCCTTGATCTGGGGCATCCTTATATCCCGCTCATAGACGGAGTTTATAAGAATTTATTTCTTAAGCTCGTTCCAGTACTCGGTTCTAGTCTGGCTAATGATAAAGCGGCTTATGAATATTTGGTAAATTCTTTAGAGACCTGGCCGTCCCAAAGGCAACTCTCGGATGCCTTATATAGATTTGGTTTTACTAGAAGTTATTATAAAGATCTTATGCTCGGTGCGATCGCTATAGTAGTGGGTGAAAAATAAGAGAGACCTGACGAGCTCATCAGATCTCCCTCCCCGCTATGTCTTCACAGACAAAATTGTTATGGATCTATTGGCATTAAATATGCCAGCATCGCTTCTCCTTTACAGCTCACCTTAAACTTGTGTGTGTTAGTAGAATTCATAGGATTAGGATCAAAGCTCCTTGAATTTACTGTCGTAGTGATACTTACGTCTCTGTCACAGAGCTGATCGTCAGAGACTTTTAGAAGTAAATCTCTGCGATTTTTGATTTCACCATTTGATAATTTATTAAAATCACAAACCACTGCATTATTTCTTTCTGGCAGATAACTACAGTGAGCTTGCTTGGTCTCAGGATCTATAGATGAAGACAAGAACTGCATGCCAATGGGCAAGCGCGTTTCAGTGCTTACGGCATAAGCATTATCATTACTAAAAGGATTAATAGCATTACTCTCGTTGCCCACTACCATGGTGTAATAAAATTTTTCATCAAGATTGACTTGCTTTAGGTGTGCCGTCGGCACATAGAGCTTGTTATCAGCGCAGACAGTAGAGACTCGATAAGAACTACTTAGATTGTTGCTTAAATTCGGATCTAAAGTTTTAGAAATGATTTTTACTCTAAACTCCATATCCTGACTGCAGCTGCCAGGCTCTTCTTTTACTTTAAAACTTAGATTTTTATATTTTGTAGAGTTGGTTTTTATGCTAGCTAGATCACAAACTATGATATTATTAGTACCGCCTTTCAGCATGCAATCTTTTGCTTTATCCCAGTTTAACTCTAGCTGTCGTGGTAAATTTATTTCTGCCCAAACCTGCTCGGCATCCTCACTTGCAAGTCCAGCTGTAGCTATCGTTTTATTCTCGACAGCAAATCCAATATCCAGCCATGCTCCAGGATAGACTCTTGCCGATGAGAAACCTTTTCTTTGTTGATACTCCAGATCAGAAGCGGATTTGACTTTTGGGCAAAAAAGATAGGAACTTAGTGCACCGAGTATAGTAAAAACAAATACAGAGCACGCTTTTTTGAAATTTATATTCTT
>JBILGG010000215.1:0-3072 GCA_044351165.1 Candidatus Caenarcanales bacterium
ATTAAGCATTTCCCCTCTTGCACCCCATTCGGTCTAGTCCAGCTGACCTAAAACCTGTATTCCCAGCTTAAGTTATGAAACGTTTAAGCTTTTGGATTTTATTAAATAAGATTTTGTAATGTAAGATCCTACAAATTCTCCGTTTAAATATTGTTTGTGGACACTTTTGCCAGTAAAGTTTTTTTGATCGTATCTAAAATCATTTATAGATTTTACGAACCAATAATGTTTATCTTCGATAAGCTTGCTTTCTCGCTCCCAGTGCAGGCTCATATCATAATTAAAATCAATACTCTTATCTCTGACTAATTGCCAATCGTTTGCATCCCACTCAGGATACAGCGTTCCATTAATATCATGGAAAAAAATTTTACTTTCTGAACTTGTCCCCTCCTGAACATATGGACAATCAGACCAAATAACTTTGGTTATGACTTCCCACTCTCCGGCTATGCTTGAACGATACTCAGCTTTTGAAGCGATTAGCTGAAATGCTGTAGCGCGAATTTTGTTTCCAGGATGCGGAAGTAAGTTCATTAGCAATATTAGTGCTAATGTTACAAGTCTTCGCATCTGTTAATATGTATCGGCAGTTCAGGCTTTAGTCTAAATACTCTAGATCAAATGATTTAAAAAATCTAATCTAAGAATTCTTTAAAATCACCTGGCAAACCTGCTTCTAGCTTAAGAAGGTTTTTGTTTATGGGATGGTTAAATTCTAACTTGCCTGCGTGCAAAAGCTGTCTGCGAGCTGTTTTGGTACATTTAAAATTTTCTGCATAAATACTATCTCCTAAGATCGGATGTCCGATATAAGCCATATGCACTCTTAATTGATGCGTGCGACCCGTTTGGGGATTGAGTTGTACCAGGTTATAATCCTTAAAAGTTTTAAGCACTTCATAATCGCTTATCGCTTCTTTATACTTAGGATTTTTAAGATCGCTAGGACTGAACTGCTCAGCAACTTTCCATTTTTGTTGGGAACCTTTTTTATATTCTAGGCATAAATAATTTTTGATTTGACCTTTTAAATTTTTCTTTTTCCACTTCCCGTCTATGATTGCCAGGTATGTTTTTTTGATTTTTTTATTGGCGAACATCTCGCTTAAAACACTGTGAGATTTTTTGTTTTTTGCAAATATCAAAAGTCCGCTAGTGTTTTTATCCAGTCTGTGAGCGGGTTCCAAAAACTTATACTTCAGCTCTTGCTTGAGGCAATCATGGAGGTTCACACCTTTACCTTCTACTGCCATCGTGGCATGCCCAGCTGATTTGTTATAGACTAAAATATCTTCATCTTCAAAAATAATATTACCTTTTTTGATAACTAATTTTTCTTGAGCTTGGGTTTTTATGGCTTTGAATTTTACTTTATCTTTTTGAGTATCTATCATTCGCGAACCCAGTCGCTCGATCTTCCCGTTTACTAAGCAAGCCCCCATATCTAGCGCGCGTTTGATTTCACGAGCACTCATATCTTTGTATCGGTCTTTTAGGTATTTTATCAATCGAATTTGGCGCATGGTTAAGTATCTGTTAAAATACTATCTTATAAGCCTTGACAATGGCGTTAGGGAGGAAAAATGAATATAAAACACAAAAACTTAGAAGATCTGTTAAAAGAGGGAATAATAAATATTATGGATCCCGACTCAGCTTGGCCTAAAAACACGCTAGAGGGCAAGACTTGCTACAACGCCGAGACTTGTTTCATCCTGAACAGGCGGCATGGCCTGCACGAGAACGATAAAATAGACGACACTTTACTTTCGTATCTAAACACTTGCAAGCGCGAAATCATCATGGAGATTCCTTTACGTAAGGATGATGGTACTTTATTGCCACTAAAAGCTTATCGAGTCCAGCACAATAACGCTCGCGGGCCATTTAAGGGTGGCATTCGCTATCACGAAGATGTGGATCTGCCTGAAGTGCGCAATATGGCTAATTTGATGACCTGGAAAACCGCTCTAGTAGACATTCCTTTTGGGGGAGCCAAGGGCGGAGTCGCTGTTAATCCTAAGACTCTTTCGGTGCATGAATTGCGCCGTTTGACTAAGGCCTTGGTTTCGCATTTGGGTAATAATATTGGCCCTCATATTGATATCCCAGCGCCAGATGTAAACACCACTCCGCAGATAATGTCTTGGATCTATGATGAGTACTCAAAAGCTCATCCTGACACAGCTCCACTAGCGGTGGTCACTGGTAAACCGCCCGAGCTCGGGGGCTGTTCAGCGCGCCTTGAAGCTACTGGAAGAGGCGTAGCTATTATGCTTAGAGAGTGTTGCAAATACAAAAATCTCGACCCCAAAAATCTAAAAGTAGTAGTGCAGGGATTTGGGAATGTAGGCTATTACGCCGCTAAAATTATCCAAGAAGAACTCGGCTCAAAAGTAGTGGGCATCAGCAATGCCATCAGTGCTGTTTATTCTTCTGAAGGTCTTATTGTCGAAGATCTAAAAAAATACGAGCAAGCCAATGCCGAAAATCTAAATGGATTTCCGGGTTCTGTTGATATCGAGCGAGATGATCTTCTGGTGCAGGATTGTGATGTTTTGATTCCAGCCGCGCTCTCAGGCGCGATCACAGAGGGCGTAGCCAAAAAAACAAACGCGCGAATCGTTATCGAGGCGGCTAACGCGCCGACCACTGCGAAGGGTAATGCTGTTTTGTTTGAGCGCGATATTTTTATAGTCCCGAGTATTCTTGCTAACGCTGGAGGGGTGATTGTGAGCTATTTTGAGTGGACCCAAAATCTTCAGCAGTACTACTGGGAGTATGAGCGCAATGTCGAGGAGCTGGATAAGCGGATGCACAAAGCTTTTTGGGATGTGATCCACGTCTGTGAAGAAAAACACATCGGCACTAGGCAAGCGGCGTATTTTATAGCTCTTGAGAAAGTTGCGGCGGCGGCTCTTTTGCGTGGGTTTTAGATTTTAGTTTTTAGCGCTTGGCTTTTTGGGTGTGCTGTTTTTGCTTGCTTGTGAGGTATGTTCGCACTTTAGTTCTGTTCTGCTTAAAATTAAAATAAATTAATCACGGAACCTCTTGCACTAATTAGGCGAC
>JBILGG010000219.1:0-2968 GCA_044351165.1 Candidatus Caenarcanales bacterium
ATTTTATATTGGGTAGATAAACTAGATCCACTTCTGCTAGCGGCGACCTCAATTACATTAACCTTACCTTCAAGTTCTTTTGGTAATTGATCAACCTTATCTTTTTGTGCTCTACAAGGTCCGCACCAATAGCTTCCGCCTGATTCTTTACCTGAAAATATAACTAAAGTCGGTAAACCTTTTACAGCTTTATCGAGTAACTTGTCTGAATTACCATCTACATCTAAGACCTTATCGCTAGCCTTAGGCAATTTATATTTTTTACCATCCTCCCCAGTAACTTCCCGATCTTGGTTTTGTATCTCGGGTTGATTTTGAGGACCTGGATTATTAGGGTTTTGAGGTTGATTAGGAGGAGGATTATCAGGCTGGTAATTTTCGTCAGGTTGAGGAGGGCGACCACCACCGCCTCCTCCTCCAGTTTTTTTATACTGTGCTGTTTTTTCTCCTGCTGAAAATGCACCAAATCCTATCCAAGGTGTTGTATCTACGCTAGATCCCAAAGCTCCTATACCAGCGCCAGCGCCACCTCCTCCTCCAGGGACTCCTCTAGAGCTACCAAGAGAAAAACTTCTTAAAAGGCGACTAATCCTAGTTTCTAAAGGTACATTCGAAGATGATTCTTTTTCAGCTGTAGTTTGTTCATTATATGTAACTAAAACTTCTGATTCTTGATCAGTATTTTTAGTTTCGGATGATTTATTGGAGATACTTTTAATAGTCAAACCTATGGTTTGACTATTACTCTTTGAGGATATGGGTTTTGAGCCTATCAAAGACATAAAAACTTTTTCTCTAATTAAATCTAATCAAAATTTCGTTAAGAGCTAGTTAAAAGATTTTTTTATAAAACATTATTTTATTAACCTAAGCTTAAAGTCTCTCTGATATCTCTCTACTGATAAGGAGTCTTATAGATGACCAGTAATAATATCCAAGCCCAAGGCAAAGTAATTAGAAAGCTCGATGAAAAAGAAAAAGAAAAATTAATAGTAAATGTCTTAAATACTCCAAGGGATATAATAAGTTCTGAGGATAATCAAACTGTTACTGGCCGTGTTAATTCTTTAAATCAAAAGACGTCCAATATTTTTCAATCAAATGTTATTCAAGAAAGTTCTCCTTCTGTAACTGTTTTAATAATGATAATAATGGCAATGACTCAAATCAAGCTCCTGAAAGACCGATCAATAATTCTGGTAATGGCGGGTCTACACCACGCAATATCGAACTTATTAAACGTTATGATAGAAATAATGACTTAAAAATTGATGATAGAGAAGTTGCTTATCATTTATTAATAGGACGAAAAAACAGAACAGAAAACCAATATCGAGATTTGGTAGCGCTAAATTCAAACACAGATAAATTACAAGATATTATTAAAAAAGTTGACACTGTAAATGATGGAGTCTTGCAAGATTCCGAGCTAGTAAGTGCTTTACTAAAAGTAAAAAACGGTTCTTTGAATCTTGACCAAAATTTATTAGATTTGATCTTGGATAATAACCCAAACAAAATTCAAATCAAAAATTTAATAAATGCTATTGATAGCGATGGCTCTGGTGTAATTTCTAGTATTGAAGTTTTAGATACTTTATTGGCATCGAAGAAAAACTTAATTGATATACGAAACCCAATTATTAAAAACATTCTAGAGACTAATCCAAAATTCAATAGTTTGTTTGCCTTATTACCTAGTTATGATCCGAATTTTAATGGCAATATTTCTAATAGAGAGGCTTATGATATTATTCTTGCTCTTAGAAAAGGTAATATACCAGGTGATATGGCTAATAAAGCTTTGCACCTCGGAAACAATATTAATGCTCGTGAAATAGAAAGATCTATAGAAATCTTTGACCCAAATAATGATGGCAATATTACTCAAGCAGAATTCGTAAATGGTATTATTAACATTAGAAAAGCTTCTCAACTTGTTGATCACTCAAAATTTCTAAGCGTTATTGAAGGGATACCAGATTTAAAAAATTTACTGACAGCAATAGATTTTATTGACAAAAATAAAGATGGAGTATTTTCTGATCAAGAAGTAGTAGAGATGAGCTTTGCTATTGCAAAGGGCAATGTTCAATTTCCTGAAGCTACATTAAATACTGTTCTAGCATCAAACACTAGAGCTCGAGATATAAGAACTTTATTTGATCGTGTTGATGCGGATGATAATGGTTCTATCTCTGATGTAGAAGTCTTTAACTCATTTATTGACGCTAAAAAAGGGATTATAAATCGTAACCTAAATGATGTTTTAGGTTTGATACTTTCTGATAATGCTAATTCACAAAACATATTTAATGCGATCAAAGCAATTGATTCTGACAATAATGGGCAAATATCTGGTGCTGAATCAATTTTAGCTCAATTAAAACTTAGAAGAGGAGAATTGAATACTTTAAATGGTGCGGCTTTAAATACCGTATTTAACTCATCTCCTGATAAAGAAAAAGTAAATCAAATCCTAAATTATTTAGATCCTGATGCAAATGGTTTAGCTAATGATATAGATTTATTTACTAAAGCTCTTAATTTTGAAGCAGGTAGATCTGGTCTCGATAAAACCCAATCACGTGAAATTTTCACAAAGGCTTTGTTAGATTTAGACGAAGATTCAAATGTTCGAAATGCTCTTCTTGGTTTTGATCAAGGTGCCGATGGAGTTATCGACAATAGAGATTTTGCTCGCGGTCTAGTTAAAATGGAAAAAGGAGAAATATATTTATCTCCTCAAATTTTTGATCATATCAAATCCCTAAATCCACAATTTCAAATCATCCAGAGCGCTTTTAATACTCTAGATCCTAATAATGATAATCAAATTTCGGCTCAAGAGTTTGTAAATAATTTTAATAAGGTTATAACTGTTGATGGTCAAGCAAATTTTGAGCGTTTAGCCCTGATCTCAGATGTGATAGATATATTTTATCCAGGAGCGGCTAGTCTAAAAGCT
>JBILGG010000220.1:0-2966 GCA_044351165.1 Candidatus Caenarcanales bacterium
TACCTTAATCCTGCTAATCCTCTAAAAGAAGCTCAAGATCTCCAAAAATCTCTCCAAGTCGGGCCAGAAGAATCCACAAACCCGCTTGAAATTTTTAAAACCAAATTCCAAAAATCTCTGGTGCTGGAAAAATTTATCGACAAGATTTTGGATAACCTAGATTTTTATAAGCTAAGTTTTAGCTCGCCTCCTTCTTTGCAGGATAAAAATTGGGTGAAGCAAATTTTGGTTTATGATTTTTTGTTTTACGGACCGGTGACAGTGCTTTTCTTAGAGCCGATTCTAGAGCTAGTCGATCCGGACTTTGCCCAAAAACCACTCACAAACTTGCTTAGAACTTTGATCGCCTCAAAAAGAGTTTTGGAGATTCGGGTGAATAGTTTTGAGGATGTGTTTTTTGAGACTTCGTCTCAGATCCAGAATTGGCCTGTGCCTTTTATCTCAGATACCCATCTAAAAGTAGTCATAGAGCGGATGATAAGCGAGACTAATACTCTTACTAACGCTAGTATAAAGCTAAATTCCGCTGTGCCGATCGCTGATTTTGAGCATATCTGCGCTTATGTGCGCGGCTCAGCGATAGTGCCGCCTGCTACCGAAAACCCAGTCTTAACTTTAAGGATTCATCCGGAAGATTCTTATAATCTAATTGATCTAAAACAATTTGGCATGTTTGATCAGGCTATTTATGAGTTCCTAAAATCCGTTCAGCAAGCTGGAATGACGGTCGCGATCGCAGGGACTATGGGCTCAGGTAAGACAACTTTACTTAGCGCGCTGGCTGAAGCTTGGCCGGTAGAAGGGCGCAAAGCCACTATTGAAGATACTCCTGAGCTAAAGCCTAAAATAAATGATCTGATTAAGCTCAGGACCATAGATTACCAAAGATCCGAAATAAATAATATCGATGTAACTCGCTTGACTAAGGCTTGCAAGCGGCATAGCGTGAGGTTTGTGGTGCTCTCCGAGGCGCGCGACGGCTCTGCCTGGGAAATACTCCAGCTCTCGCAAGCTATTCTAGGCTGTTTGATGACTTTTCACTACACACTTAGATCTGATAGATATCTTGTCGATCAAGCTCTTAATACTCTAACAGCGCTCTGCAAACAGCATTCCACAGCCCCTCAGGGAACTGATCTTAAGCATTTGATCGCTGATATGGTACAGATCTTAATTCTGGTCGAGCAAAGCCCGCTTGATAATATTCGCCGCCTAAAAAAAATCTATTTTGTAAATGGATTTGATGAACTGAATGGTGGACATTTTAAGGCTGTTGAACTCTTTAGCTATGAGGGTTCTGAAGGGTTTAAGCTGGTGAATATTTGTACTGAGCTGGAAGAGTATCTCAAGTTAAAAGGTGTGGATTACAAATTTATTTATGCTTAGTTTTGTTTTGATTTTTTCTATTATTGGCTTAGGCGTTTATGCTGTATCTCTCATGATGAGCGGAACTCAGGAGTTTAGAGCTTATAAACAGAGCGATAGTTTTTTTGGAATTAAACCAGCTGAAATTAATTTTATTAGACCTAATGTCGCTACTAATGATTTTTTGCTCAATAAGCTTGGAGAAGGGTATTATTGGCGGTTTTTTGTGCCAGTAATATTGATAAGTTTTGTTGCGATTATGTTTTTGGGTCCGCTTCTGACAAATTATTATTATGGGGTTTTTTTAGGGGCTGTGATTGCTGGCGCTTATTGCTTGAGAATATTTTTTCACCAAGCACAAAGTTTTAGAGAAGAGCTATTGATCCAAACCGAAAACATCATTCGCCAGATCCGTAATCACCTGAGTAGCGGGGCGAGCCTAGATTATGCACTTAATTTTGTGAAGGCTCAAACCCAGAATCTAAGACCGATTGGACAAGATCTAGGCAGTTTTTTGCAGACGGTGGAGTCTAATTTTTTTGAGGCATTTCCGCAGTGGTTAATAATGCTAAAAAATCGTTATGCTCTTAATGAGCTTAGCGATTCAGCGCAGATTCTCTCTCTTGAGCTAAAGCACACTAGTAATCAAGAACAGGCGTTTTTAACAGCTATAACTGCTATTTCTAATCGAATCGCTCTTAATAAAAAAACTCAAAACCTAATTTCACTTACTTTTTTATCTCTTGATTTTATGGTTGTTGCTTTTTTGGCGGTGATGTTTTATGTGATTCCGTCATTTGCTCTTGATCTAGAGCCCAGTTGGTGGGAGAGTTCTAGGCGGGTTATAGTGGTTTTTGGCTCTGCTTTAGCGCTCTGGGGCTGTTACTTAATTACGGTTTTTATTGCTTTAAGGAGGTTAGCTTAATGATACTGCTATTAGTGATAGTCTTGATTCTTTGCTTGTATTTATTATCGTTCGCCCAGATAAAGTCTCGCTGGCTCAAAACCACTCACCAAAAATATTCTATGATTAATTCAAGCAAGCGCACTCTAGAAGCGAGTTTCCTGGAAGCAAGCTTATATCAAATTGGGCTTAGATTATCCCAGATTCTGCCTCCTCAGATTATAGAAAGCGAGGAGTTTATTTATAAATTTCTCCAAAAAGATCCGAAGTGCTTTTATACTAATATCGCAAGAGCCACATTAATACTGGGTTTTACGCTGGTGATTTTTTTGGTTTTTGGAAATTGGTTTTTGCTTTTAGCTGGAGTTTTAGCGATGATTTTTTATATTTTTGATTCGCGGTTTTTGTACCAGACTGCCCTTAAAGAGCTTGATTCAAGTGTTAAGCATATCGTTCAGTGTCTCGATATACTTCTTATTAAGTCTGAAACCCCTATAATTACTGCTCTTGAGCTGATTTGCCAGGAGCTGGATACTAAATACCACCACACCAAAAACGAACTAAAAAAAATTATTAGTCAGGCAACTAAGACTGGGCTAAGTCAGGCTCTAAGAGACTTTCACGAACATGATTATGGACTGCGATTAAAAGAGTTTTTTTCGCTTTTGATTTCAGTCAATGATGGAGCCAGCAAAAA
>JBILGG010000025.1:0-10007 GCA_044351165.1 Candidatus Caenarcanales bacterium
ATAAATCTCAAAGCTTAAACCATCAACAACTCTTCTAGAGTTATAGGTTTTAGCTAAATCAATAGCTTGTAATTTATGATTTTTCAAAAGAATTTCCTCTCAAGCTTATTGTTGAGCTGATCTTCTGCCTGCGTTAAAAACTGCTTTGCGCTTTGCTTCGTCTTTTTTGCGTTTTTTGCGCTGACGTCTAGACTCGTAGTGCTTGCGTTTTTTGATTTCTAGGATAATTCCGGCCTTTAAAACCTCTCTTTTGAAACGTCTTAGTGCCGCTTCAATTGATTCATTATCTCCTACTCTTACTTCTGCCAAGTTAAATTCACCTTTCCTTATGCGCTAAATTTTAGCAATATCGAAATCATATTGCTAGTTATATTATGCCCAAAAAGCTAATAATTAATAAAAATCGCTCAAAAACGCCAAGATTTGGGTCTTTAAGCCATAAAAAACCAAATAAAAACAAAACTAATCAAGATTTGAGCACACCAAAACATAATGACCACAGCAAGCTCATTAAAACCAGAAAGCTCAAAATGATGATGCAAAGGGGCCATCTTAAAAAGTCTCCAATCACGGCCCAAATATTTTCTGGATAGCTTAGCACTTGCGACTTGCAAAATGACTGAAATAGTCTCTATGACAGGCACAGCGGCGAAGACTAATAAATAAAGTTCTTTATGAGTTAGGTAAGCAAGAGCCCCCAAACCCATTCCCAGTGAGAGACTGCCAGTATCTCCCATAAAAATTTGTGCTGGCTTAAAATTAAAAATCAAAAACCCTATAAGAGCTCCAATAATAATCAAACAAAAACTTATATAAGAATATTCGCCTTCAGACCAAAACAAAGGTATGAAGCTAGCAAAGCTAATTGCCAAGAGCCCTCCAGCCAGCCCATCAAGTCCATCAGATAAATTTATAGCGTTAGAAGCGCCCGCAATCACCAAAAACGCCCAAATAAATTCCCAAATAACTAATAAGGGATGTAAAGCAGAAGGCAAAGAACTAATATCCGCAAAAAGATATCTGCCTGAAACATAGACCAGGATTGAGCTTGCGATAAACTGGATAAAAAGCTTACCAAGAGAACTAATGCCCTTGTAATTGGATTTTATGATTTTTAGAATATCATCGCTCGCCCCAATAACTGCCCCAAAAAAAATAGCCGTCAAAACCAAAAGTACAACCTGTAATTGTGATTGGAAATATTGAGTTATTCCAAGTGCAAAAATCGGTAATAAAAAAATCCATCCACCCATAGTTGGTGTGCCAGACTTCTCTACGATATGAGACTTAGGACCCAGTTCCCGAAAGCTTTGTAGTGATTTTATTTTTTTTAGGTAAGCGATAATTGGCTTAGCTGAGAGAATCGCCAAAATAAAAGAAACCGATAAACAAAGATAAAAATGCATACTAAATCAATGAAGCTAATAATTTTTGAGCGAGATTCAAAGCCAGAAAAGCAACAATAATAGAAAAGTCAAAACCTCCAATAGGCGGAACTAGATTTCTAAAAACTCTAGCGTAAGGATAAACTAATCTATCAATCACGCTATAAATTTCTATAGCTTGTACAATGAGTATGACTAATCTACTGGTGTCCACTGATGTTAATTGTATAGCGCGGCGCTGTTTAAAGCAAATGCCTAAGATAACAGTCTATAAAGGCGGGTTTTTTGTAACAAAAAACCCAAAAAAATTACAAAAATATGGGTTTAAAATAAATAGAACCTCTTAATTCGATGATCACTGATGAATTAAAAAATAAACTCAAAGAAGATCTAGTAAAAGCGCTAGAAAAACAAAAAAAATCTGCGCCCGAAACTGCACTCATCGTAAAAGCTTATGATTTTGCTTTTAAAAAACACTTAGAGCAAAAAAGAAAAAGCGGAGAGCCCTATATAATCCACCCGCTAGCTGTCGCTATCTCGCTCATTAAATTAAATTGTGACACACCTACTGTTTGTGCTGGACTTTTACACGACGTGCTCGAGGACACGCTTGCAACTGGCGATGATATAAAAAAACTTTTTGGTGATGAGATATTTGCGCTAGTGGACGGGGTCACCAAGCTTGGAAAATTAAATTTTAAATCTTCAGAAGAAGCTCAGGCAAACAGTTTTAGAAAGATGCTCCTTGCTATTGCAAAAGACATGCGCGTGGTGTTAGTGAAGCTCGCTGATCGTCTCAATAATATGCAAACCCTAGATCACTTGCCAGAAGATAAGCGCAAACGCATTGCCCAAGAGACTTTGGATATTTTCGCTCCGCTTGCAAATCGATTCGGTTTGAATACTTTTAAAATCGAGCTTGAGGATTTAAGCTTTAAATACTTGATGCCCGAAGAGTATACAAAAGTAAAGCAAATCGTGGTTTCCAAAAAAGGCGAGCGTGAAAGCCAGATAGCCATTGTGATGGAGAAGATAAAAGAACTTCTAAGTCAGCACAAGATTTACGCTGAAATAAAAGGACGAGCAAAACATTTTTATAGCATCTATAAAAAAATCTCTGATCCTGAAACTGGCGAAATCAAAATGGATACAGAGCCTCAGATCTACGATCTGCTTGGTGTGCGGATTCTAGTCAGTGATATAAAAGATTGCTACGCTACCTTAGGTATCGTGCATGAAGCATTTAGACCCATGCCCGGAAGATTCAAAGATTATATCGCCGTCCCCAAAACCAATCTCTACCAATCTTTGCACACCACGGTAATAACTCCCTACGGTAAACCACTAGAAGTGCAGATTCGCACGTTCGAGATGCATGATGTCGCTGAAAACGGGATAGCCGCGCATTGGAACTATAAAGAGCAAGGCGGGACTAATCACGCTGAGGAAAAGGATCTTGAAGAGCTTGCTTGGCTCAGACAGCTTATTTCGTGGCACACCGATGTAGAAGACGCTAAGGAGTACGTCGACACCGTAAAAGAGGATATTTTATCTAAGGAAGTTTATATATTAACTCCTCTGGGCGATGTTATCACTCTGCCTGTAGACTCGACTCCGATTGACTTTGCCTACAAGATCCACTCTAAAGTCGGTGATACCTGCACGGGCGCGAAGGTGAACGATAAGATAGTCTCCATTAATTACAAACTCCAAAACGGAGATCTGGTCGAGGTTATAACCAGTAAAAACTCTCACCCAAATCTATCCTGGTTAAACTTCGTGAAAACTAACCAAGCCAAGCATAAAATCAAATCTTGGTACAAAAAACAAAACCGAGACAGGCACATGGTTATGGGCAGGCAAGAGCTGGAAGAAAAATTCTCAAAAGATATTATTGATGATTTACTAAGATCTAATGAGTTCTCGGATGTGGCTCACAGACTGAATTACGGTAACTCAGAAGATTTACTCGCTGGGATCGGCTCGGGAGATACCACCGTCGCGCAGATCATAAGCAAGCTTCAAGGAACAAGATTTGTAAAACAAGAAGATAGAAGTAATGACTTCTCTAAAATCAAAACTCGAAAAGCACCTACGCAAGGCGATAACGCTGAAATCCCAGAGCTTGACGGACTTCTCTATACTATTGCTAAATGTTGTATGCCTGTACCTGGGGAACCCGTTATAGGAGTGGTTTCTAGAGGTAAAGGTATAACTCTTCATCGAAGCAGTTGTCATAATCTTCACCAAGTCGAAAAAGATCGCATCATGCATCTTGACTGGAAGACTAAGGGTGATAAGGTTTATCCGACTCACCTAAATATTGTGGTTGTCGATAGAGTCGGCGTCGTAAAAGATATTCTCACTAAGGTCGCTGACGCTGGAGTAAATATTAGTGATTTTAAAGTAAAAGAAAGACCAGATGATAATTCAGCTAGTTTAAGGATGATTATGAATGTAAGCGGACAAGCTCAGCTAAATCAAATCATAGTTTCGATCAAAAACATGACTGATGTTCTAGTGGTGGAGAGGATTTGATGCTAAAGCCAGAAAAAAAATTCAAGATCTTTTGTGTGGTTGGGACCCGACCAGAATTTATCAAGATGTACCCCGTCTATAAAAAATTCTGGCAAAAATCAGACGAGAATAGATCCGGTAAAAAAATCGAAGTTAGCTGGGTGCTTAGCTCACAGCACACAGATATGCTGGTCGATTTAGAAAAGTTTTTTAAGTTAAAATCTGATTTTAGTTTTGGGATTGATGATCAGCACCTAGACTCACTTTCAGGAGATTACCTCGCGCAAAAAGCCGCCTCAATACTCCAAAAAGCTGCTATTTTATTTTCGTCAGAAAAACCAGACTTATTAATCTTACAGGGAGACACTCTTACCGCTCAACAGTGCGCCCTGGCTGGGTTTTACCAGGGAATACCCATCGCGCACGTCGAAGCTGGCATCCGCACCAATGATATAAAAGCACCCTTCCCCGAAGAGCTATCAAGAAGAATCATAAGTCAAGTCTCTGATCTTAACTTCGCTCCCGGAGCTCGCGCGCTAAATACTCTTGAAGCAGAAAAAATTCTTTTTAAGAAAAAATCTTATAACTTTTTGACGGGAAATACTGTAGTAGATACTTTGGATTATGTCGTTAACCGCATTTCAGCGCCTAGCTTTCAGTGGGAAGGACTAGAAATGGCTTATAAATCTTTTGATCCTCAAGAAATAGATTTAATTAATTGGTTGGATCAAAAACGTGATAAACAAATTGTTTTGATTACAGCTCATCGCCGCGAAAGCTTTGGGGAAGCGCATTTGAATCTTGCTAATGCTGTTTTACGCTTAGCTGAAAGATTCCAAGATACTGATGTTGAGTTTGTGGTTTCTCTGCATAAAAACCAGCAAGCGAGAGAACCTTTTGAACTTCTGAACCAAAAATCAAAAGAACAAAATCTAAAAAATCTACATTTTTTTGAGGCTATTAATTACCCGCTTTTTGTGAAGCTTATGCAAGCGGCTTCTTTTATTGTGACAGATAGCGGCGGAATTCAAGAAGAAGCTCCCTACTTAAGTAAGCCGGTTTTGATTTTTAGAAACGAAACAGAAAGAACAGAAGGTATCGACTATGGCATGGCAAGGTTAGTAGGCACCGACGAGCATTTGATCCATGGTGCGATTCTGGAACTACTCATAGACAATAAATCTTATAACTCTATGATTAAAACAGGTCTGCAACCCTATGGTGATGGCTTAGCTGCTGAGAGAATTGCTGAGATTTGCTTGCTTTATCTGCGCGAGAAGGGACTTAATTAACCACTGTATAATTAGCTAAAAAGCTGTGACCAAAAGCAACCTAACGCAGTAAAAAATCCACAATTAACCACCGTTAAATTCTTACTCTCAGATCATCAAACTTAACCGGTTCACCATACTGGACATTAAATCCTAAATACATTTGATTACGCACCACATCGTAACTAAACCTAAGCTTAAAATCTTGCGGACCAAACTCAGTACGGAATTCATTCCTCACGAAGCGCTCGCGCTCCATATTATAAGTGAGCAAGGATCCTATAGAAAACCACTTGTTTACCTTATAATCACCATCGATAATCACAGACTGACTTCCATCAATAAACTGATCGAAGATAAATGGTGATTCGCCTGTGATAGTCGCAAATAAATAATCTATCTCAAAAGATAAATCATCGTACCTCACCTCAAAAGCTGGCCCAAAGCGGGATACAGCCAAGATGTCACCGGTGTCATAAAATCTAAAAGCTCCTTGTCCGCGTCCACGAAAACTAATATTGTGTAATTCATTACCCCTACGCCAAATAGGCTGAGAGTAAAGCGATGCTTCTAATTGAGTGCGAAAGCCGCTGTGTTCCTCGTTAGGGCGCGAGCCATCTTCTCTAACTGCCGTAAGATTATTTTTTTCATCGCTACTATAAAGAGAAGTATTGTCCTTCGCCCAACCACCGCTCGCTCTAAGCCTAAGACCTCTTTCATCAGCGAAAGGCACATCTAGTCTTTTATCGGCGGCAAGTTCATAAAGCTGTCCCACTTGGCTAGTACCAAAAATATTGTCTTGAATAAATTGATTGACATAGGCATTAGCTTCAAAAAGCTTTCCTAGCTCTTGATGCCCGTAAGCGATGAAACGGTCATGCAGACTGCCATAGCCAAGCATTAATGCTGTCTTATCGCCAGGTGTGTTAAAAGTAGTAACGGCACCAACCCCAAAACTAGGTCCATCTCCCATCTGCACGACGGGCACAAGAGAAAAAATTCCATAATCTTTTTCAAGAAAAAATCTTGGACCTAAAGCAAAGCCTCCAATTCTTTCTCGCGTACCAATAATAGGTCCCTTAAACCTAGTCTCAGCGCCCTCTCCAATACTGGTCGTGATCTGCACAGGAGATGGAATACTCAGATGATCATTAAGCCACATACGTGCGCCTTTGATTCTTAGATTATTAGTCTTGCGAGTGTTATCAAAAAATATTTCTTTTGCTGAGTAGCGAATAGTCGATTTATCAGATAAATCATCCCAGTCTAAAATTTTATTACGGTTATAACGCGCAATCTCTCTGCTGTAGCGGGTCATAGCGTTATTACCATGAGCATAAACAGCGATTGGCTGATCAAGAGCCATTACTCCGTCCTTGAACCTCAGATCATTTTTTTGTTTTTTGTCTTTTGGATCTGCGTAAGTAGATTCAAGCAAGCGAGCCTTTAGCTTAAGACCCGAAGCGAATAGTTTAGGGTCGTCTAGCCCATAGCTATTGGATTTGGTGTTAAAAGAAGCGTATGATCCATAGACCGTGCTTTCTTTTTGGGTGATCTTAATATCCCCAAAAGCCTCTAGTAAATCAGTCGCTGAATCGTAGGTGATTCGATCGGCAAAAAGATGGATATTTTTATCGGCGATGACTGCTTCAGCCTTACCAAGCGCTTCATAATAGGTTTTGTTTTGGTTGTAATTAATTTCATCAGCCAGGATCTCGACGACAGCCTTCTCAGGGAGCGAATCTGCCGTAGATTTTTGGATTTTTTCTTTATCGATGGGATCGAGTAGGTATTCTTGAGGGTTAATTAATACTTTTGTGTTTTCTTGCAGAGGTTTAGGCTGAAGAATAGTTTGCTTGGGATTTTTTTTGAATAGCCAGAGCGCGTGAGCTGGAAAAGGCTTAAATAAAGCCAAAATCAATAATAAAAATGATAAGTTTTTAAAGCCCTGCACCCATGTTTATTTTAAGCTATTATTGTATTACTGTCATTAGGGCTAAAAGTAAATGTACATAAAAGAGATACAACTAGTAGGTTTTCGCAATTACCTTGAAGCAAAATTGAGTTTTAATAGCCCCAAAACCATTATTATCGGCAAAAACGGACAGGGTAAATCTAATCTTCTGGAAGTTATCCAAATTTTTAGTCATTATAAATCTCGGCGCGCCAAAAGAGATTCAGAGTTAGTAAACTTCCAGCTCAATCAAGCGCTCATCAAAACTACTATCCAGGCTCAAGATCAGATCGAAGAGATCGGATTGCTTATTAATAGAAACGGTCGGCGCAGTCTTAAGATCAATGATGTAAGCCATAAACCAAAAGAACTCTTGCATCATATTTATTCAGTTTCTTTTATGGTGGATGATCTAGAAATCATCAATGGCAGTCCTAGTGTCAGAAGGGATTGGCTAAATAGCACTATTATTCAAGTCCAAAAAAACTACTCAAGTATTCTAGAAAAATTTGAAGAGATCTTAGGACAGCGTAACTCTTTTATAAAAGATCTTGCTGATAACAATATTTATCACTACAACGCCCTGAACCCCAGTCAAAAAGAGCAACTCAAGATCTGGGATCAGATGTTTGTTCTTTATGCTAACAATTTAACTCAAGCTAGATCAGCTTATATCAGAGATCTAAATCCGCTGGCGAATGAATATTACCAAAAAATCTCAGCGACTCAATCTAGCCTCGAGCTTAATTACCTCGGTAAATTAATCACTCGAGAAGACCTTGAACAGAGCTACCCGAGAGACTTTGCTAGATCCTATACTAATATAGGTCCGCACCGCGATGATGTCGAAATTAATCTCAATGATAAGTTGGCTAATAGTTTTGCCAGCCAAGGCGAAAGACGAAGTGCGATTCTCGCTATCAAACTTGCCGAACTAGAGAAGCTAAAAGCCAGTATTAATGAGTATCCTATACTTCTGCTCGATGATGTACTTGCTGAATTGGATGAAGACCGGCAAGATTTTTTGCTAAGCGCCATCCCAGAATCCGCTCAAGTCATCATTACGACTACGCATCTAGGCAAGCACTTAGAAAAATGGAGCTTGAACGCTCAGATTCTAGAAGTACAAACAGGCATGATAAAAGAGCTTAACAATGTCTAAATTCCGCAAGAGCCTAAGATCCAAGCAAGAAGATTTAATTCCCTTGCAAGGAATTTTGGGCAAGCTGTTTAACGACTTGGACCTAGAAAAAAAAAGCATGGACTACATGATTATGCTGGCGTGGAATGACTACGCCCGTCAAAAGCTCTCGCCAAGCATATCTTCAAGCACTAGCGCGCACCGAATCAATAAAAACAGGAAGCTTGTTATCGCTGTCAAATCCGCTGTGATAGTCCAAGAGCTTCAATTTTTAAAAGATAAAATTGAAAAAGAATTTCTAGAATTCATAAGAGAGATAACTAGCAAAATCCAAGGCTTAAGCTTCGAGCTTAGGAGCTGATTCTAGTACCAGATCCAATATCAGTAAAAGTTTCAAGCAGTAAACAATGCTCTTGCAAGCCATTAAGAATAATCGCTTCAGTCACTCCGTGCTTAACAGCTTTTATACAACATTCGATTTTAGGAATCATGCCACCTTGCACAACCCCAGTATCTATAAGGTTTTGAGCTTGGTTGTAATTAAGCTCGTGAATTAAGGAGCTCGGATCGTTTTTGTCTCGGAGCACGCCAGGCGTGTCAGTCATAAGAAGTAGTTTATGCGCCTTCATGCCGCAAGCAAGCTCAGCGGCCATAGTATCAGCGTTTAGATTATAAGCGTTACCCTGCTCGTCAGGCGCAATAGAGCTGATGACCGGAATCAAGCCCAGCTCAAGGATTTGCCAAACCAAAGCCAGATTAGAAGATTTAACATCTCCGACTAGATTACCTTCCTGCGCGCCCTCGTGTCTCTGGGCGATCATGATACGACCGTCTCGCCCACTGATTCCTATGGCTCTACCGCCAGCGCAATTGATCATAGTCACTAATCTGCGCTGAACTTTTCCGTGCAAAACCATCTCGACGATTTCCATAGTCTCTTTATCAGTAGTGCGCAAGCCGTTCTCAAACTTGATCTCTTTGCCGACTTTTTCCAGCATTTCATTTATTTCTGGTCCGCCCCCGTGCAATAAAATTACTTTTATTCCTACGCTATTAAGCAAGACCACATCATTAATGGTAGTCTTGGCGATAGCCTCGTCTTTTAGAGCCGAACCGCCGTACTTAATCACAAACACTTTTCCTGTGTGTTTTTGAATATAGGGTAAAGCTTCAGAAATAGATCTTATATCCATGGTTATTTGTTATGATAAACCACTTTTGGGTTAAGGATTCGCTGAAAAACGCAGTTTTGAGGCGGAATCCGCTTAATAAAAATCATAAGGATTCAATCCCTAAGCCAAGAAGGACTTATTAAACCCGTCCGCTTTCACTTAAAATAATATGCTAGGATGTCAGTTGTGGAAACTGCCCTTCAAATTAATAAACCTGCAGAACAGTACTTTAAAAGCGAAAATTTTGTCGGACTAGATGAAGATGCTATCTCCATACTAAATCCTGCTCTAGAACAAAGCAAAACAATAGAGAGATTTGCTAATGATGAATTCGTCACAGATAATGCAAAAAAGCCAAGTCTTTACAAGCACATTATAAATGGTCTTGAGTATGCACGAGAAAAAATTTTTACACCTTTAAATAGAATTGAAGGAATAGATAAAATTGCAGAAAATTTTAATAAGGCATTTTTAGTTCATGATTTTGGTGAAATGATAAAAGAGTTTTCTACTTTTTATGGCAGATTTAATAACCTAGAAGACAAAAATTTTCCAAGAGACCAAGTA
>JBILGG010000221.1:0-2935 GCA_044351165.1 Candidatus Caenarcanales bacterium
TTTATTGTTTTTAATAAATTTCTGGTGGTGGGAGTTTTTTGGGCTACTTTATTTACTATTCCTATCTCAATTATTTATTTTCTTTATTGCATCAAGATCACGGCTGTTTTGTGTCCCAATTCCAATGCGGTTTCTAAGTATATCGAGCAAATCTCTCAAAGCTTTATTCTTACTTGTAAAGAAGGACTTGGTTTTAAGGCTGTTAGCGAATTGCTTATAGACTGGCGTGAGCTCAAATGATAAAAGATTATCTCCAGGAAAATATTCTTGATAAAGTCCAGAAACCCGGTCAATACCTGGGTCTCGAGTGGGGCGCTCATGCTAAAGATTGGGATAGCGCTAAAGTCAGGATGGCGCTTATTTATCCGGATCTCTATGAGCTGGGTATGTCTAATTTTGGCTTGAAAATTCTTTACAATATTGTAAATTCTCATCCTGATTTTTTGTGTGATCGTTCGTATGCGCCCATGCCTGATATGGAAGAGCAAATGCGCAAGCATAATTTACCGCTTTGGGGTTGGGAGAGCTATAAGCCGCTTGGAGACTTCGATCTAGTCGGGATATCTCTAGCTTACGAGCTTTGTTACACGAATGTTTTTACAATTCTGGATTTAGCCAAAATCCCTTTTTACGCTAAGGATAGAACTAAGCAGCCTTTGATTTTTGCGGGCGGACCAGCGGTGTTTAATCCTGAGCCCATGGCTAATTTTTTTGATTTTTATATTATCGGTGATGGTGAGGATCTGATGATAGAAATCCCAGAACTGATAAAAACTCTTCGCAAAGCCAATCCTAGCGTCACACGTGATGAAATTTTATTGGCGCTTGCCAACTTGCAAGGTATTTATGTACCCAAGTTTTATGATCCCGATCCACTATCTGGCTTAATGCCCAAGCCTAATCGAGTCGATGTTCCTTTTCCGATTCTAAAAAGAATTACTAAAAATCTAGATGATTATAATCAGCCCGTATCTGGTCCAGTCCCGCTCCTGCAGGCTGTTCAAGACAAGCAAGTCCTTGAGATCCGCCGAGGTTGTGATCGTGGTTGTCGTTTTTGCCAAGTGGGTTACACTTACTTGCCGGTGCGCGAACGCAGTCCAGAAGAGCTTTTGGAGCTAAGTTATAAATCCATCCAAAATTCTGGCTACGATGATTTTACGCTTTTGTCTTTATCTGCTAGTGATTATACTTGCTTGACTGAAGCCGCCAAAGCCATTAATAATGCGCATCGCGAAAACGGGATCGGGCTATCCATGCCTTCCCAAAGAGTCGATCGCTTCGATGTCGAGCTAGCTGATGAGATTACTGGCGCGCGCAAATCAGGTATGACTTTTGCGCCAGAAGCAGGCACAGAGCGGCTTCGCCGAATTATTAATAAAGGTTTGACCCAAGATCATATCTATAACACCATAAAAGGCAGTTACCAAAAAGGCTGGGCGCATATCAAGCTGTATTTTATGATCGGCTTGCCTTTTGAGCAGGACGAAGACCTTGACGGGATTCTAGATATTTTGACTTGGTCTATTAATATGTCTCGTGAACTCAAAAAACAAAACCCTCAAGTTTATAAGCGTCCGCTAAATATCACCTGCACGATTTCTACTTTTGTGCCTAAGACTTTTACTGGTTTTCAATGGTTTCAGCAGTGCTCCCAGAGCGAGTTTAAACGCAAGCAAAAATATCTTCTCGATGGTCTTTACCAGCGCAGGTTGGTAAATTTTGTAAAACTAAACTGCACCGAACCAGAGATCGCGCTGATCGAGTCGGTTCTTTCGCGGGGAGACCGGGCTTGGGGTGAAGTGGTAAAATCCATTTGGCAAAAGGGTTCTAGGTTCGATTCTTGGTCAGAAAATTTTAATATCACGCGCTGGACTGAAGCCTCTGCGGAGCATGGACTTGATCTTGAGCAAGAAGCCAGTAAATATCGAGAGCCCGGCGAGCTCAATTGCTGGGATCATTTGAGCTGTGGCTTTACGAAGAATTTTTTGTTGGATGAATGGAATAATGCTGTCCTTGAAAAAGAGACTATACCCTGCACCGAAAACAAATGTCACGCTTGCGGTGTTTGTTTTAATCTGGATGTAAAAAACGTCGTCACCCGAGATCTTTCGGACAATAATCCCTTCGTTATCGAAATCGACAAACAAAAAAGACAACAAGCTTGCGCTGGCTTGTTTGAAACTCTTAGCAAACAAGAATCTTTATCAGCGGAAACTTCGCCGCCAAAGCCGGCTGAAGATAAGCAGTTAAGTGCCTTAGTATCTCAGCCGACCGTTGTGGTCCGAAATACAATTTCCCAACAAAAGCTAAGATTAAAAATCTCTAAGCTTGATGATTTACGCTTTATAGGTCATTTGGACTTTCAGCGCATGGTTGAGCGGGCTTTAAGGCGTTCTGGATTAGCCGTATTACACTCAAAAGGCTACAATCAACGCTTGAAAATGACTTGGGGTCCGGCTTTACCGTTATTTATTGAGAGTAATGGGGAATATATAGAAATAGAGCTGGCTGAACGACAAGCAGATCTTGAAAATTTAAAAAATATTTTAAACCAAGAATTGCCAAATCAGGCTAGAATAGTAGAGGTAACTGAGATCTTGCCGGACGACAGATCCTCGATTTCCAATGTACTTGAAACCCATTATCTTGCAAAGTTAATATCAACCAAGGAGGCTCAAGCTTCAAGTACAGATCATGAACTTTTAAAACTAGTCATTGATGGGGAATTGATAAATCGTTTTCTTGCACGGGATCAGATTAATGTGACAAGGCTTTCCAAGGATAAAGAAAAAATCGTCGATATCAAACCACAAATTGTGGCCATAAACAAGATAGACGATCAGGTTTTAGAACTTAACTTGCGAGGGTCTCAAAGAGTATCAGAAGTTTTAGAATCTTTTTTGAGTGGTTCAAAGTGGAAAATCAAAAAAGTTTC
>JBILGG010000223.1:0-2916 GCA_044351165.1 Candidatus Caenarcanales bacterium
TCGAGCTTATGAAGATTTTTAAAAAACTCTAGCTTAGGTACTTTACCAATAAAACAAATATTTTTCATGCCTGATTTTTTTATATAATCAACAATCGGGAAAACCTCTACTGGACTGAATCTTACCGTCTTCACCAAGCTAGAAAGCTGGCTATAATTCCGCGGGCAAAAACTCACAACCTCGACTCTTACTTCTTGCTTGAGAGCGGACTGAACGAGCTTAACGGGTAGTTCCCCACTGCCCGCAATTAAAACAAATTCTTTTACCGATTGAAGTGTTTGCATATTTATTTTAGTAATGATTTCCCTGGAATCGAAATAGAAGAGTCCTCCAGATTAAACCAATCCAGAATCGTAGCTCCAATATCCGCAAAACTCTCTCTAATAGCAAGATTGCGGGGCGTGACAGCAGGACCATATAGAACTATCGGCACAAATTCTCTAGTGTGATCAGTACCCACCGCACAAGGATCACAGCCATGATCCGCTGATATCATCAGAATATCATTTTCATTGAGCGCCGATAAAATTTCTGGAATATACGTATCGATCTGCTCAAGAGCGTTCAGGAAGCCTTCAGGATCGCGGCGATGACCGTAATTAGAATCAGTTTCCACGAGATTTATAAACAAGACTTCCAGACCTGCTTGAGAAGGGGTTTTTAGGGCTTGGATAATTTTTTCTAGACCGTCTTGGTTGTTTTTAGTGTGAATGTTCTCAGGCACACCGACACCTGCAAAAATATCTTGGATCTTCCCCAGTCCGAGCACTCGCCCATCATTCTCTAGAACCGTCTCCAGGACTGATTTTCCGTGAGGCAAAACTGAGTAATCGTGTCTTTTATCTCCGAGTCGAATATATTTCATATCCGCGGCTTTTAGATTAGACTGATCAGAACTTGCTGACCAATTGGGATTGAGCGCAAAAGGGCGAGCTATTATACGAGCTACTTCATGATTGCCGCGCATGATCTCTCTTGCTGACTGGCACCAGCGATATTGAGTCTCGAGGTCCACTACGGCTACATCGCAAGCGATCTGCATAACTGAATCAGCGCTAGTATAAATTATCGGGTAGCCTGTTTGCGCGTGCTGGTCGCCGAATCTATTTATGATCTCAGTGCCGCTCGCTGTGCAGTTTCCAAGCACTCCGCGCGCGCCGGTAACTTGCTTAAATCGCTCGATAATCTCATCAGGAAAACCATTAGGATAGTAAGGAAAAGGATTTAGCGCTTTTATGCCCATCATCTCCCAGTGCCCGGTGATGGTGTCCTTAGCGTCATTGAGCTCGCTCATCTTCCCAAACCCAGCCATAGGCTCGGGGCAAGCCGGCAATCCCGGCAAATCGACAATATTAGCCAAACCAAGTTTTTGTAAATTAGGTAGATTGATTTTTTTACCTTTTGAAAAATTAAACTTGCAAACACTTTCAAGGGTATTAGACGGAGCCACCTCGTCATACTTATTCCAATCCGGCAAAGATCCCACTCCAAGAGCGTCGATGACAAGAATTATTGAGCGTTTTTGCTTCATCACTCTTTATTTTAGCAAAGCATCTTCAGGTATCACGTATTACAAGCTAATAATTTTACTAATTTTATAAGTAGCCAAGCCAGTTTAAGCGTACTAATGTTTATAATTGAATCTTGCAAGTCCGACTTGCAGATTTTCATCTCAATTTTTGAGATTGACCTTAGGGGCCTTTAGCTCAGTTGGTTAGAGCGCACGCTTGATAAGCGTGAGGTCCGGTGTTCAAGTCACCGAAGGCCCACCATTTAGCCTAGTTCCATATTCAAAATTAATTAAATTAACCGAACCCGCCCGCTTGATTTAAACTTTTTAGACTATTTAGTGAAGATATAGCCCTAAACACCACGGGCATAAATTAGATGAGTATTTTTACTAATGAGTTTGGAACCACGACAATTAGAGAATTTAAAAAGCGTAACAGCGAGGCTTTCGGGCCATTTGGCTGAAACACTTAGTCAGTTATTAAATGATAATATCGCTATTGTCGTTAATAACCCCATCGAAGCCCTTAGTTTGGGAGGACAAGCTAACATCAATGAAACTCAGATTCTGACTATCATTGAGCTAGATGCAAAAAATCTGGGTCCAGTTTATTTATACTCTAAGCCTAATTTGGTCGCCCAAATCGCAAACATGATGATGGGCGAACCAGGCGGAAAAGAAAATCTCGATGAAGTAAAAATCGATGCTTATAATTCCGCTATTAAAGAGGCTTTTAGTGATTTGACTCTAAAAGTAAAAATCTCAAGAATCACAAATGTAAGCTCTCTTGTATTAGATCCCAGTCAGCCAGAGAGTTTAGCGATACCCGGGTATCAAGATGACTCTAGAGTCGGAATAAATGTCGGGCTTAAGACCAGCGCATCTGCTGCACAGCCAGCAGTTATAGAATTAAGTGAAGAGCTTGCAAACCTTTTGCTAAAGGCTGTTTCCAACGAATCACGAAAAGATGAAGCTATCTTGGGCACTAATTTTGCTGAGATAAAAGATATGCATGATCCAAGCACTATCGATGAGAAGCATAATCTAGATTTGCTCATGGATATTCGCATGGGGCTTATTGTGGAGCTGGGTAGAGCAGAAATGCATCTAAAAGATATTTTAAAACTTACAAAAGGCTCAATCATTGAGCTAGACAGGCTTTCAGGTGAAGCTGTGGATTTATTTGTTAATAATAAGCTAATCGCGCGCGGTGAAGTTGTAGTTATTGATGATAATTTCGGTCTAAGAATTACTCAACTCGCTGGAAACAATGTCACTCCATCAGACTTGGGTCTAGTGGGAGCAGATAATGAATAAAACATCTTTAGAAAAAAATCCGTTTGCTAATCAAAATACCTCAAACGCCTATCAATCAGTGGATCCTATCTACGAGATGAGCGCAAATT
>JBILGG010000224.1:0-2910 GCA_044351165.1 Candidatus Caenarcanales bacterium
AAGCTATTTGAGCCCTTCGAACGGCGAGTAAAGTTTGCAAAGACTTCATCAAGTGGCCTACCTACTAGTTGGTAGGCATGTTCAGCAATTTCGGACAGAAGGTGCACTGCAAGCGGATTAGCAAAAAAGATATTTTTATTGTTGCTGGTTTCTTGAATAATTAAAGCACCCTCACCAAAAGCTATACTTGGAAAATTCGTACCATCTTTTATTTTTTGCTCAAGCGCTTTTATTAGGTTATCAGCCATGAAGTCCCAATGCCGACCTAAAATATTTCTAGTTACATACACATCTCTCTCGAAGGCTATGACAGCGACAGGATTAGGATCATTCTCTTCAAGCCCAATAGGAAAGGCGAATTCCTGTATCCTTCTATTATTTATTACCAGTCCATATTGACCTACGACTCTCTTGCCAAGCCGAAAAGCCTTATCTACAGGCACATCTTTGTGGCTCTTAAGTTTTTCACCTCGTGCATACTTGACGGCTTTTGGAGCCAGATACAGAGAATCCTGATTAGGATGAAAATAATTATGGATAAAAATTCCATCTTTTCTTTTTACAAATAATCTAATATCAGCTTGTAAGAGCTCTGATACGAACTGGAGATTGGAATCTAGAGATTTGACAACTGTTTCTGGATCAATAGTTATTGGCGATGTCATTTAATTCAGCTCACCAATCTCACGAATTTTCTTTTGCCTACCTGCAAAACCTTTTGCTGACCAGGTTCTAGAAGGATTTCCTGCAGAGGATCGGCGAGCTTCTCACCATCCAGTCTTACTCCACCACCGGCAATCAAGCGTTTAGCTTCGCCTTTGGTCTCACATAAATTAGCAAGCACCATTAAATCAGCTAATTTATTTTCAGCATTAATTACAAAATCCTCCAAATCTTCAGGGATGAGGTTTTGTTTGAATTGATTAATAAACTGTTCACCTGCTTTTTTAGCACTATCCGTATCGTGATAGATTTCCACCAAACGCTCAGCTAGAGCAGCTTTTAGGTCACGAGGATTAAACTGACCAGGGTTAGCGAGTTTTTGCCTAATAGCTTGAATCTGCTCAGGACTAACTCGGGCAGCCAAAATATAATAATCGAGAATTAATTCATCTGGAATACTCATGGTCTTACCGTAGATTTCATTAGGATCTTCAGAGATGCCGATATAATTTCCGTAGGATTTAGACATCTTCTTCACACCATCCAAACCCACTAGCAGAGGCATTGTCATGCAGAGCTGAGGTTTTTGGTCATAGGTTCTTTGGAGGTCTCTACCTACCATTAAATTAAATAGTTGATCAGTACCACCAAGCTCAATATCCGCTTTAATTTCGACACTATCGTATGCTTGTAAAATTGGATAAAAAATTTCATGCATAAATAATGGCTGACCAGCATCAATCCTTTTGCCGAAGGCATCTTTGGAGATCATTTGATTAACAGTCACCCTGGAAGCTAGCTTTATGATATCTGTAAGAGAAAAAGAATTAAACCAATCAGCGTTATTAACAACCTCCGCTTTTGTAATATCTATAACTTTAGCTACCTGCTCAATATAGGTCCTGGCGTGCTTTTGAACATCATCAGGACTGAGAGGCGGTCTCGTTTCATTCCGTCCAGATGGATCACCTACTTGAGCGGTATATCCACCGATGATAATCACGGGCAGGTGTCCCATCTCTTGAAATTGGCGTAATTTTTGGATACACACCATATGACCGATATGAAGATCAGAACTCGTAGGATCTATACCAAGCTTGACTCTTAATTGTCTTTTTTCTTTTGCGGCGTCTAGAAGTAGCTGCTCAAGTGCCTTTCTGCCGTCTGGCTTAATATCGACAACACCCTGCATCAACAAATCCAAGTCGGCTTGAAAAGCTTCTTTAGTGCTAGGTTCAGGTGAATTCATAAATTAAATAATATCAAGAACTCTAAAAGAATTGTTCTTTAGACTTAATTCTTGTTTGAAGTTAATGATTGCGGGACTTTCGCCAGGCTCGACATCTGGTAATTGAGCCGAACTTTTGTCACCTACTTCGATAATATGCTTGATTTGAGCTTTTGTGGACTCGTCTGTCGATGTTTGTAGGAAGGTATCCCAATACTGACGAGCTTTTACTTTATCTCCTAAATCCCAATACACAAGACCAAGTACATAATAAGTCTGGAGAAATTTGGGATTTAGAGTTAAAACCTTCTCATAATGAAGCTTTGCTGTTTGTAAATCTTTTGCTTCCTGCATAAGTAGTCCGTAATTGTAATTAGCAAGAACATCATCAGGATAATGCTTTAGAGTCTCGCGATACATGCCGATAGCCTCTTCGTTAAAGCCAAGAGATTTAAAGTTATTAGCGGCACCCAATAAAGCGTTTAAATTCTTAGGGTCTTTTTGGAGAATAACTTGATACTCTGCAAGTGCCTCATAGAGATTGTTTTGGCTATGTAAGAGATTAGCGAGTTTTAATCTGGTTTTACTAGTGTTATCAAGCACAGATGCTAATCTTAATTGCTCTATAGCTTGCCTTTCTTTAGACAAATGCACTAGGTAATCAGCATAAAGATTTCTGGCATCCAGGCTAGTGGGGTCCTCTCTAAGCCAGTTATTGATTAATTTCTCGGCTTCAATATTTTTATTAAGAGCTATTTTTATAAAACTTAACTCTTTAAACACATCTTTTTTCTTTTCAAATTTAGTACTGGTCTGAGTGTTAATCAGCTTTTCAAAATTTTCTTCTGCTTTAGCCAATTCTTGCTGCGACTTGTAAGCTAGTCCTAGATTGAAGTACACGCTATCTTTTATTAGCTTAGCGTCGTCATCCAGATCTTTGGTTTCGAGATTAAATTGAGCAAGGAGATCCTTATAAAACTGCATTGCAACATCTACATCGCCCTGTTCATGCCTTAAAG
>JBILGG010000225.1:0-2893 GCA_044351165.1 Candidatus Caenarcanales bacterium
AGGCAAGAAGTGTTTTTTTCATAATTTATACAGCAACAATATTAACAAGTTTATTAGATACAACGATTACTTTTTTAACAGATAAACCTGTTAAACGATTAACAATTTTGGGATTTTCAAAAGCAATTTTTTCAAGCTCTACATCTGGTAAATCTTTTGCAACTTCAACTACATCTATTTTTTTACCTTTTATCTGCAAGACCAGATTAACAGTATCTGATTCTGTAAACTCTTGAACATATTGCGGCCAAGACTGCCTATGAACAGAGCTTTTTATGAGGGTTTCAGGGTAGTCCTTCGAATCAGGATCAAGTTTTAGTACATAAATAGACCAGAGCTCTTCAGCTAGATGAGGGGTAAAAGGAGCAAGAACTTTTATAAAGTTAAATAAAACATGCTGAAGCGCAAGCTTATCTTCTTGAGTAAAATTCATATCCCAAAACTTATACATAGTGTTTATAAACTCAGCCATCCTCGCGATAGCTGTATTAAACATAAATCGACTCGGATCCAAATCTTCAGTAATCGCTTTTAGAGAACTATGAAAAGCTCTAATCATGGTCTTACTAGAATCCGATAAAGTATCAAAATCAAGCTCCAGCTTAAAATCAAAACTCTTGTAAGTTAAATCTCCAGCAAGATGAGCAAACAGTCTCCAGATGCGCCCTATAAAACGATACTGTCCTTGAGCTCCTTCATCTACCCACTCCACTTCAGAAAGCACCGGAGCAGAAAATAAAATAAATAATCTAGCAGAATCAGCGCCAAACTCATCAAAGAATTCATTAGTGCCCACAACATTACCGCGGGACTTAGACATCTTGGTGATCTTACCTTCTTTTTCAGAATATTTTACGACCATTCCTTGAGAGAGAAGATTCGTAAAAGGTTCAGAAAAATTGAGCATACCGCAGTCTCTGAGTGCTTTTGTAAAAAATCTTGAATAAAGCAAATGTAATATCGCATGCTCAATACCGCCGACATACTGATCGACCGGAAAAACCTTATCAGGCGCAAAAGGCAATTCCTGATTAGAGCTATCGCAATACCGCAAAAAATACCAACTACTACAAATAAAAGTATCCATAGTATCAGTTATTCTTCTTGCTGGTTTTCCAGTCTTAGGACAAGTTACTTGGTACCAATCTGGATTATTAGCCAGCACCGAACCGCCTTCAGACTTAGCTTTAGCAAAATCAATGTCCAAGGGCAATTTAACGGGTAAATTTTCGTAAGGGACTGGAACCAGCTCCTCATCTTCGTTCACCATAAAAGGTATTGGGCATCCCCAGTATCTTTGGCGGCTAATAAGCCAATCACGCAATCTGTAATTAATAGTAGAGCTGGCAAAACCCTGAGCCTGGCCGTATTCTACAATTTTTTGTTTGGCAGTTTCGTTATCCAATCCATCAAAATTATTACTATTTACTAAAATACCGCTCTCAATAAAAGCCTGAGTATCTAAAACACTCTTGGCATTTGGATTTGAGATGACTTCAACAATAGGAAGATTATAAGTTTGAGCGAATTCATAATCTCTTTGATCATGAGCAGGGACCGCCATTACCGCACCAGTGCCATAATCGACAAGAGCGTAGTCAGCGATCCAGATGGGGATCGACTTGCCAGTGTAGGGATTAATACAATACGAGCCAGTAAAACATCCAGATTTTTTCTTACCTTCTGCCGTTCTTTCGATCTCAGTCTTAGAGGCTGTTTCAGATATATATAATTCGATCGCTGATTTTTGTTCAGGAGTAGTTAGCTCACGAACGAGTTTATGCTCAGGAGCTAGTACCATATAAGTAACCCCAAACACAGTATCCGGGCGGGTTGTATAGATTTTTATTTTTTCGCTAGATGCTTGTGAATTTTTTTCGATAGGGAATTCAATTTCAGCTCCGATAGATTTACCTATCCAATTTTTTTGCATGAGCTTAACATTTTCCGGCCAGTTAGTGAGAGTATCTAAATCCTGGAGAAGTTCTTCTGCGTAGGCTGTGATTTTTAAGAACCATTGTTTCATCATTCGCTTAGAAACCACTGTTTGAGTGTGTCTCCAGCATTTACCATCTTCTACTTGTTCGTTTGCTAGCACGGTATTACAATCAGGACACCAATTTACAGGCGCTTCTTTTTGATAGACCAGCCCCTTCTCGTAGAGCTTCAAAAAAAGATATTGAGTCCACTTATAATAATCTTCATTACAAGAGATCACCTCGCGTGACCAATCATAACTAGTACCCATACGCTTCAACTGTTCATCGCGCATGTATTTTATGTTTTGAGCTGTCCACTGAGCTGGGTGCACACCTTTTTCGATAGCGGCGTTTTCAGCTGGTAAACCAAAAGCATCAAACCCCATCGGATTAAGCACATTAAAACCCTGCATTCTTTTATGCCTACTAATCAAATCCGAAATTGTATAAACTCGCATATGTCCCATATGCAAATTTCCGCTAGGATAGGGAAACATTACTAGAGAATAAAATCTTTCAGCTGTACTGTTCGGATCAAATTTATAAAGATCTGAATTATCCCAAATGCTCTGAAGACGGGATTCTATTTCTTTGGGGTTGTAGTTAAGCTCTTTTTTCAACATTTATAAAAATAATTCTAATATATTATTTGATATAATTAGATTATTATGACAAACAGCTTAGAAATTACTGTTCGCGCGGAATATACCCCTAACCCTAATTCGCTAAAATTTATCTGCTCCGAGCCGCTTTACCCCCACTCGGGCTCATTAAGTTACGATAGCGCGGAACAAGCTCAGGCTGTTGGTAATGAAATGGCTCAAGAGCTCTTTAAGATTAATGGTGTGACCAAAGTATTTATTATGAGTAATTTTACTACCATCGATAAAGAAGAACACATAAACTGGAAGGAT
>JBILGG010000227.1:0-2856 GCA_044351165.1 Candidatus Caenarcanales bacterium
GATTGCGGTTGAGTTGTATAACTTGGGTATCCAGTACAGTGAGTAAGTTTAGCGGGAATTTAAGATTATCATTAAAAGCAAGACGATCTATTTTTTGGAGCTTTAGGTAATCAATTAGATTATTTTTTTTGGTAAATTCCGAGCTTTGATCGGTAAGAATGCCGTAGGTCTTAATAGTCAGATCGACCGGCTTGGGAGCCGTATCATAAGCTTTTAGAATTTCAAGGGCTTTTTTGACTTCATCGCGACTGCCTTTGAGAAGAAAAGAGTTTTGCTCAAATCTTTTTAACTTAAATGACGACTTCTCTGAAAAGTGGATGGAGCTTAGCTTACGAGCATCTAAAAATCCTAAATAACTAGGAGTGAAGATTCGCACTTGGGGCGGACTATCTAGCTCTAAAATAAAACTTTTGGCAAGTGCAAGCTGTTCTGGGTGAGCTACGACTATTACAGAATTGTTTGAGGAGTCGACTGCCGCATGAGGCTTAGATAGAGTTTCATTCTGGACTTGAGCGAGCTGTTTAAATAAAATATTATTCAAGCTCTCGACAATTTTTTCAGCAGAATTATGAACGACTGGTACAGAGATAAAACTAATGCCTTGGATAGTGGGTTTTGTGATCAGTAAAGAATTGGATTTGAATTCATAAGTCAAGCCCGTAAGCTTACAAATATCCTCGATCGAGTCTATGACCCGTTCCTGGGATAGGGTGATAGAAATATCCCTATCATATTGCTCGGGCAAGACTACATTAAATTCACCGACCTTAGAGAGCAAAAGCAGTATATAAGAGAGCTTGGTGTCCTTAAAAGAAAAATTTACTTTTTTATTGAGGGCGGGATTTTGGATTTGGGGAGGATGATAAATAGCATCGTCTAAGAATCTCAAATCACTGGTAAACACAGCTTGAGCGGGCTGATGCAAAACCAAGACTAAAATAATTAGCATTAAGCTCAAGAGCTTGTTTTTAGACCATAATATTTTTAATGTGTTGGATATCATTTTGGTGGATGGCAATAAAATCAAAACTAATAAATTGACTTCTATCAATATTCTTACGCTCTAAGTAGATTTGAGCAAGTTTTTTTATTTGCTGAATTTTGGAGTAGTTTAGAGCCATGAGACTCATTAGTTTTGAGCTGGCTCTGTATTTAACCTCCACAAACACCACATACTCGCGCCCAAACCGCTTGGGATCGAGCGCCACGATATCAATTTCACCGCGATTAGACCAGTGCCAATTCCGGTCCAAAATCGTATAGCCCTGGCTTTGGAGGTATTTAGTCGCTAAATCTTCATTTTTTGCTCCGATTTTTCTGTTATTTTTGGGCATAATATAAATATAAGAAGAAAAAATACTCAGAAGGGAAAGCTTGCGCTTTTCTTGGAATATAATTAAATAAATATATTTACGCATATGTTAATACGAATAATCTCATACGGACACAAATTTTACGAAGAACAAGGGCTTAACCCTCCAGAGCATGATTTTTTGTTTAGTTTAAGAGATCTCAAAAACCCTTTTTGGATACCGGAATTAAGAGAATTTACTGGACTGGACTCGCAAATTCAAGAGTTTTTCTCTTCGCAGAGTGATATTCAGGACCGCCTAGAGAAGCTAAAAACCCTGGTTAAAGATTTTGTAGCTGATTTTTCGTCCAATCAAAGCAGAAACGATGAATCTGAGCTTTGTTTTGCTTTTAAGTGCACTGGCGGCAAGCATAGATCGGTTTATTTTGCTCAAGCCATATTTGATTTTTTAACTCAGGAACTAAAAGAAAGCAATAAGCTGTCTTTAGTAATAGATCACGTAGATTTACCGCGATATCAGTCGGTAAAAAGCTAGAGGAACTAATTGAAAAGAATTCTTAGAAAATACACTTTCCCTGGATTAAAAAGATGGCTATTTTTTACTATCATAGGCTTGATCACGATTAGCTTTGGGCTTGCTTTGGTGTTTAAAGCGCACCCGGTAACCCGAATCGCTCAATTCATTTGGGCTTCACTATCTTTTGTGGCTGACCACGTACCACCCACTATCAGCGGGATTGTGGCTATCAGCATCGGACTATCCTTATTAATTTTTAGTTTTTTTAAAGCAAACAAACAAGTGCTAACCCTGGTTGCTCCTGACCAAAGCTCTTTGTTTGAGACTCTAGATAGAGCTCACATGGAAAACAAAGGTATCAAGATCGTCGCCATTGGTGGCGGCACTGGGCTCTCTAATATGCTCAGAGGACTTAAAACTTACACTAGTAATATCACTGCCGTTGTAACAGTTGCAGATGATGGTGGGAGTAGTGGCAGGCTTAGAGCTTCGCTTGATATTGTACCTCCCGGAGATATTAGAAACTGCATTGCGGCTCTTGCCTATGATGATGAAGTGATTACCCAACTTTTTCAATATCGGTTTGATGATGAAGCCCCGCAAGATCTACAACATCATAGCTTTGGAAATCTTTTCTTAACTGCACTTGTGGAGCTCGGTGGTAGTAAAAATATGGCTGATGCTGTGACTCACGCTTGCAAAATCTTAAAAGCTCGCGGAAGAGTGCTCCCCATCAGTAACGAAGCGATGAATCTAATTGCAGAAATGGAAGATGGCAGGATTGTGGAAGGTGAGTCACAAATTCCTAAAGCTAACGGCTTCATAAAAAAACTATACTGCCGTGAACCAATCCCTGAGATACTTCCAAGTGTACTGACAGCAATTGCTGAAGCTGAAATAATTATTATCGGACCTGGAAGTCTTTATACTTCGATTTTACCTAATTTAATTTTCCCTAAGCTTACTGATGCGATCGCAAAATCTAACGCAACCAAAATTTATGTTTGTAATGTGATGACCCAACCTG
>JBILGG010000171.1:0-3754 GCA_044351165.1 Candidatus Caenarcanales bacterium
CACATCAAATCTTACTGTTCCAGCTCAAGAACCTTACGAGCTTAACGACAAATCTAGTTCGAAAAAATCTGCTTCTAATTTTTTGTGGCCTGTTGTTTCCGTACCCTTAGGTGCTGTAGCAGGGACCTTGCGCGGATCAGCAGCTAAAGGTATTGAATATTCTGATACTGCAAGCATAAACGCACCAAAGAATATTCCGAGTTTACTGGTCGCAAAAATTGGCGGTTTGTTAATTGGGAATATCGCAGGTGCTGTAACTGGCTTAATTAGGGGCGTTGTTGATGGTGTTAAATATGGATTTTCTGATCCGTACTCAACAAAAAGCGTTAGCCTTGATGGTGACTTTGCTAGTGATTGGGATCCTTATGAAATTGAAATCGCTGGAAACTCTTCTATAGAGCGGAATTAACGAAGTCTATCATTTCTCTGCTAATTTCATCTTTTTTATAGTCGTGCTGAATTTTTTTAGCAATAAAAACTAATCTTTTATCAAAATCGGGCATTAATCTATCATCATCAGATAGACTTGTGTTTTTTTTCATGGACTCCGAAAGCCAGTTTTCATCGTATATATAAACAAAATCAGGAAGAAGATTTAGTGATTTTAGTTTAGCTACAAGTTCTTTTTGAATTTGTTCATTATTTTTAAGATGTTTTTCTAGATTTTCTGGATCGATATTTTCGATATGTAAGCTTGGCTCAAGCCTTTGCCAGAATGATTTTGAAAAAAGTAGGTTGGTAATCTCTTTTGTAACTAACATAGAATTTTAATTCCCAAATTTTAAAATTCTTCCCTAAATCAATTGAACTAGATTACAAAGACTAGATGTTATGCAGAGTAATCAAACCCAATATCCATGATAATCTCACTGGACAGACTATGATGAACCGGACAAGTTAAAGCTGTTTTTTCAAGTTTTTTGCGGTCGCTTTCTTTTAGTTCGGCTGGCATTTTTAGTTTGATGACGATTTTAGATATTCTGCGCGGCCCTTCTGTATTCATATGCTTTTCAGCTGTGTAGCTAACTTTGCTCAGGTCGGTTTGGTTGCGATCGGCAACTATAGCCATGACTGTGATCATGCAAGAAGCAAGAGCGGCTACTACAGTGTCGGTAGGCGAGAATCTCGCTCCTTGACCATGGTTGTCGATGGGAGCATCTGTCTCTATAACTGTACCGGAATCTGGGTGGGTGCTTTGGACCCTGAGGTTTCCGAGGTATTTACCTGTAATGATTACTGCCATGGTAATAATTTTAAACTGGTCTTGTTAAGATTACACAGAAAAATCGTCAAAGACGAATTTTTCTAGGTCTGTTCGGGGTTTTATCTTTACATGTTAAAATCATGTTGTTGGAAAATATAAGTTTAATCAGTATTTTAGGACTTTTAGGTGGGGCGGCCATTTTACTTTTTGGTTTGGACATGATGTCCGGCAATCTTAGTAAGGCCGCCGGTAACACTCTTAAGCTCGTTCTTGAAAAAGCCACAGACAACGCTTATATAGGGCTTTTCATCGGTACTTTAGTTACCGGCATTGTAAATAGCAGTAGTGCTACCACGTCGATTTTGGTTTCTCTGGTTCAGTCTAAGCTCATGACCTTCGAACGCAGTCTGGCTGTGATGTTGGGAGCAAATATCGGTAGTACAGTAACAGGTCAAATCATGGCCTTCGATGTCACTAAATGGTCTATGGCCATTATATTTACGGGCTTTATGATTAGGACTTTTGCCCAAAGATCCAGAACCAAGTACTTCGCGATGATAGTGATGGGGCTCGGTTTTATTTTTTTGGGACTAGATTATATGTCTGCCTCAATGAAGAGTTTTAGAAACTCAGAATATTTTATCGAGCTAATGACTAATTGCCAAAACGTTTGGTTTGGGATTTTTGTAGGTGCTGTTTTTACAGCTATTATTCACTCAAGCGGAGCATTCACGGGGATTACTATCGGACTTGCTATGCAGGGATTGATTACGCTGGAAGCCGCTTTACCATTGATTTTGGGGTCAAATATCGGAACTTGCGTCACGGCTTGGATAGCATCTATCGGATCGGGTGCTTCGGCGCGACGTGTGGCGATGTCGCACATACTCTATAACATCATTGGAGTTTTGTTGTTTGCTTTTTGGGTGCCGGGTTTTGTTGATTTAGTAAAATTCTTTACTCCAGACCAATCTGATATTCCGCGCTTGGTTGCAAATGCTCAGACCTATTTTAATGTCGCTTCAGCAGTGATTTTTATGCCTTGTCTAAAAGGGCTTGAGTGGCTTACTAAACTTTGTGTGCCTGATGATAAAGAAGGTGAAATGGTCAAGTATACTTTCCCGCGAGTTAGTAATTTAGCTGATAGTCCAGATTTGCTTTTTATTCACTCTGTCGATGGAATTAGAGCCTACAAAAACACAGTCAAGGAGATGCTTTGGTTGTCCCGAGACTATTTCATAAAAAAAGAAAAAGAAAAACTAACTCAGCTAATAAAGCTTCGAGAGTACCAGCAAGAATTCAGATCCGATATTTTAGATTTTTTGAGTCGCATTGGTAAGCTCAGACTGGCTTATAAAGACGTCGCTAGAGTAATTAATCATGTCTCGCTTGTTAATGAAATCGAACACGTAGCTTACAAGCTTGAGGCTTCTATCGACACACTTAAGTCTCAGCCAAATTTTGAAGATAAATCCTACGAAGGGCTAGAAGACTACTTTAAGCAAACAGTAAAATGTTTTTCTAAGGCTTGTAATGCCGTGCTTAACGACTCTGAAGGCGAAGCACATCGCATAGAAGAGCATCTTGACTCTCTAAGATTAATTGAAGAACAATTAAGGAATAAATCTGTTCAGCTTCTGCACGATGACGTGGAGTACGAAGATGAAAAACAGAATCTCTGGGTTCTTGAGTTTATCAGATCGGTTAATGCTACCTCCCGCAGGATAGCTCATATTATGGTAGATAAGCGTAAGGCTAAGATACGCGCCCTGGCTGGCTCCTAATAGATATCTAATGTCAAAAGGTCGCCACAAGACAATTCCAAAAGAATTAAAAAAAGAGATGAGATGGATCGAAGCCCAAGGAGCCAAATTAGTTCTGGGTATCTGCGAATCTACTAGACACAAGTTTAGTCCCGGTCATATAAGGCTTTTGCGCAAGGAAGATGCGGGTATAAAATCCGTGGCCTATACTGGAAACGGCATTATGAATTTTTTTATAGTATGTAAAAACGATGAGGTTTATAAGCTAATGGTGGAGCGCTATGGCGAGATTTCTTACTAGCAATTAGGTGATTTTACTTATTTTTTGATATAGATATTTCTATCGTTACGATAAAGAAGAGCAGTTAAAAGTTGCGAAATGTGATATATTATCTTGTGAGCACTTATGGAACCTATAAAAAGTAACGATCGACCATCTTATACTCCTAGTAGAAGAGATTTTTTAAAAGCGTTAGGATTTTCAGCAGTAGTTGGTACTGCAAGTATTGGTCATGTTGGAATGAAACATTACCTGCAATTAACTTTAAACAAAGTTCTAGATAAGTTGAGACTAGAATTCAAAAATGATTTAGTTAATAAATCTTCAGATATTGACGAAAATATGAAACGGCTTTTAGACTTTCTTACTCATGATGATTTTAAACCTCCTAATGATTTTTTGCGTAATGCAAAAGAACCGATTAAACAATATACGTTTCAAGTTGAAGAGAATGGTCCTGATTGTTCAATAGATGAAAAAAAGAAAAAAATCTTTCTTAATTTAAAA
>JBILGG010000080.1:0-5996 GCA_044351165.1 Candidatus Caenarcanales bacterium
AATTATTGTTTAAAGGTATAGAAAATAATTATAACCAAAAGCTAATTGCTCTCGTTAAAGTACTTTTTGGTGCTTGTGGATGGGTTTCTTTATTCAATAATAATATTTTTCAAATGCAGAATCCGTCTTTAAATAAACAAGATTTTGAACTAGCCAATAACCTGTTTTTTACTTTAATTACTACCAATGTAGCAGAGGGAATGAATTCTTATAATTTTAATGAAATACAATCCTCGACACAAAATGAGCTTGGATTTAATGGAAATGACACTCATTCTAAGCTGGATAAAATCATTAATGATAAAAACATAATTGTAATTGACCGGGAAGCAATCAAAAAGCAAATTATTTTTAGAATGGAATTACTGAATATACATAACCGTAGCAACGGATCTCTCACTAGTTTTTAAGAAAACTATCTATAATTAACTAATGCGCACTTTTGCTCTAGTAGTTTTTTTGGTTTTTATGAATCCTGCTCAGGCATTATTTTCTAAATGTGATGATGAAGATTTTCAGCGCCCCAAGATCGAAGATGTTGTTATGCAGGGTGAAGAACTTAGCATCGAAAAATTTTTAAGCGAGATGTGCTTAAAGCCGCAATCTGATCAGCTCCTCTCTAAGGCTTCTTTTTATGGCGCTAAATTCCAAGGTAGAAAAACAGCAAGCGCAGAACCTTATGACGGAGCTTTATTCACAGCCGCACACAGAAACTTACCTTTTGGATCGTTTGTCTTGGTAAAAAACCCATCTAACGGCAAACAAGTAATCGTCAGAATCAATGATAGAGGACCTTTTGTCGGTGGGCGTGATTTGGACTTATCAGAAGTCGCGGCCAAACAATTAGATATAGTTAGATTAGGAGTGGCTCCCATCGAATATATTATTCTTGAAGATCAGCTCAGCAAGAGCGATCCAGAGGATAATAGTCAGGAAATTGACGAAAAAAGTCAGGAAATTGACATTAAGCGTCAGGATACTGACGAAAAGAAAAAAGAAAAAAAGAAATCCAAAAAATCTTCTGATGATAAAGAATCAGAAGCCCAAGTTGATTCCCCTAAAACCTAGTCAGTTACACCTGAGTAATAATATAAATTAAAAAAATTTTTTTGAAGTTAAGCGAAATTTTTGCACAAAAAAATTTTTCTTTTGCTAATATCTTTTTTTAATATTCCACAATAATTTAATAAACCGCATGAACCCAGTCCAGAAGATAGTTTCACAACCAATCAAGCTAAACATAGCCTATAATAAGTTTTTAATCCTAGTTCTTGCCTTCTGTAGCTCACTAAGCATGCAGGTTTTGGCTCAGCAAGAATTAAATACTATTAGCTCGGTTTACTTTAATTCTCCTAGCTCTTTTGTTATCGAGACTGCTAACTTGGTTAATCTCAAGCCTGAGTCTGTCGATAAAAAAAGCTCTGATAGTTTTATTCTGAATTTTTCAGATGTCCAGCTATCTAAAAATTTAGCTTCGAAAATTTCTACGCCTGATTTCCAGCTTGAGCTAAAAGCTCTTAAATCCGCTCAGGCAGGTGTTTTTAAGAAGTATGATCGTTTGCAAATCTTAGTAAAAACTTCTATACCTAATAAAACTCTTAGCTACAACTCGCGAGTTTTATTATCAGGGTTCGCTTCGCAGTATAAGCTCAGTGCTGAAGATTTTATTGCTGTGGATACGGCAAGAGTAGCTAAGCCCAGTGAACCGCTTGCGCCTTTAGCTTCGCTTCCTAAGCCAGCTATACCTGAAGAGCGGTCTTCAAGCCAGCTTCAGATCTCTTTCAATCAAGATGATCTAAAAGCCAGTCAAGAATTTCTTGAGCGAATTAATCAGCCAGAGCTTTTAAATGATGATAAATTTATTTCAGAGATTCTTACTAAGCTAGATATCGTCGCACTCGAGCAAATCGCTCAGATACTTAATTCTCAAGCTCAAAAATCTTCTGCTGAGCTTGCTTACCGCAAGATTCTTAGCCTTGATCCTAATAACCATAAGGCTTTGATCCAGCTTGCCGAGCTGACTGCAGACCCAGATGAAAAAACCAAAAACTATTTGCAAGCCCTAGATCAGCGCGCGCTGGAGTCTCTAGCTAATTCCTGGACTCGCGAGAAAAAACCTGATAGCCCCGCAAAAGCATTATTATTGCGTCAAATCTCTATTTTAAAAGATCCCCAAAATCCTATCTTGAGATTAGAATGCGCTCAATTATACGAATCTATGGGTTTTTCTTACTACACTTTATCTGCAAAGCGTTACCTAGAATCTGCCGTGCTTGCCAAAAACCAATATCTAAGCGGAAATCTACAAGCCGAAACTATATTACGGACAGCAACAGAATCACTAATTAGAGTATTGTCCCACCAAGGCGATGAGCTGATGGCGATTAAATATTGTCAGTCCTATTTAGATCTTGGCTTTAGAAGATTTACGGATGGCAAGCCTATTGTCGCTGTTATTAAAGAATTGCAAGCTCACCAAAACCCTTTTAGAACCTAATGAAACTGCTAGTCACTATCTTTTTATATTTTTTGTTTTTGGCGCCAGCTAGTGCTCTTAGCCTTGAGCAAGCTAATGAATATTCAGCGTTAATGCTAAATCTAGTAAACCGGAGTACTAGTCCGAAATTCAAGATTTCTACTAATCAAGAGTTAAGCTGGCTCCAGCAAGCCGAGAGAGCTTTTTATGATCTCGGTAAAACAGACTATGAAATAGTTATGGATATTGGATTTGATCAATTTGGCGTGATTAACAAACTAAGCGTAATAGAAATTAGTCCAGATCTAAGTTTAGAAGATTTTAAAAAAACTTTGGCGCGCATTACTCAGCTAAAACTGCCTTCTACTAATATTCCTAATATTGATAAGTACTATTTTGAATATCATAGTCATTGGAGGTATTTTGATTACGGGCAAGAAACAGAAATTGCTTTAAGACCTGCTACTAAAGAGACTTCCGTCGATAATCAAAACCTAAAAGCGATAGAGCGCGCCCTAAAATCCCAATTAGAATTTAGGGCAAGTTTATTAAAACCAGAATTTTTGGAATATCCGTACATTGGACAGCCGGTCGCTTTTTATTTGCCTTTGATGGAGCCGACTACAATTAGCGGATATATTGAGGATTTTGATAATTCCACTATAAAAATTCATTTTAGTGAGATTTCTTGTGCTAATCAGCGTTTGATCGTCGAGATAAAGTCTGTGATCGATCAATCTAATACAGATTTTAGTGTTCTGGGTGCTAAGATACTAGGCACAGCTTTAAGTTCAGCAAGTTCTGCTGGATTTTTGGGCTCCGCTCTGACCAATGGTATCTTACCGGGCGCTTATGCTGTACTCGGTACAGCTAGTGTCCTTGCCGATGAACACCAAAAAACCAGATCTTATAGCCTAAGTAAGGGAGATGAGGTCTTATTAAAAACGGAGGAAAAAAAATGAAAGAAATACTAATCTATGGAGCCCTAGTCGCCGCTATTATTGGAGCGTCAGTCCCTGTCATCCAAGGTCTCCAAACCAGCGTCTCAAATGCTGGCACTGCCATCAACCAAGAAGTAACTAGCCAGCTTAATAATATAACTGGTAGTTTTGGTGGCGGCTCATCTAAATAATTAAGGTCTAACAAATGAATACACTTGGCTTTGCCTCGGGAAGCGGACTTGCGCGCCGCTTCTTCTGGGACTTCTCGTATAAAAATCGCAAAAAAATTATTCCGCTTATTTCAGTTTTTATTGTTTTGGCTGGAATATATCTAGTTTATGTGTTTTTAAGTATGGAGATGAGATTAAAATATCTCACTAAGCTTGAGCCTGTCTATGTCTTAAGCGTGAGTAGAGATATTAAGCCAGGTGAGCTAATCAGCACTAAAGATTTACAAGCGACCTTGGTCTATAAAAAAGAGTTTGATAATTTGAGTTTTATCGAAGCGCGCACCGGGCTTAAAAAGCCCTCGCTGATAAAGATTCACTACGATGAAAAAAATAAATCCATAGTCAATCTTGATAAAAATTATCTAAGCCGAGTTGCTAATGCTCCGATTCTAAAAGGCTCTCTGCTTAGAGAAGAGTTTTTGGCTCCGACGGGCACTCTACCTGGCTTGATGAGCTTGATTCCACCCAATCACTCGCTAGTTAATATCGAGCTTCCCAAAATCGGATTTAATAACTATTTGCAAGCAAAAGATCGAATAGATATTTATGATATTAGCTCAGGACAAGCATCACTACTGGTTTCTAATGTGCAGATAGTTATTATCGATTCTCAAGTAAGCCCAGCTACCAAAACTGAATTAAACCCAGCCAGCGCCGATCTCTCAAAAGACAGATACCTAACTCTCGCTGTGCCCAATGAAAATATCGCTAGAGTCTTGCAGGTCAATAAATCCAGAAATTTATTTGTGAGTTACCGTAATCAATCAAGCTCAGCCCCCCAGCCGCAAACTCGAGAGTTCCAGCCCAGCTCCCGTCCAGCCGCTACTAGAACCCGCCCAGAGTCTCGGTTCCAGCCCTTAACTTTGATACAGGGCGATACTAAGCAAGAATTAAAAGGATAATTAAAGTGCAGTTTTCACCAGATGTGTTGTTTATCACCGAAACCCAGATCCTGCCTGAGCTTGATCTGATCAAAAGAGAACTTCTCGATCAGGGTTTTTCTAATCTAATAAAAGTCGATTTTGCTAATGGTATGGATTTACTGAAGGCAAGTAAGTTTAATTGTGTTTTGATAAATGCAAATGATAAAAAAATCGAGGCTTATGAATTTTGTCTTAAGCTTAGATCTGTTCTAGGGCTGGATTTTAAGGTGTTTGTTTTTATGCCGCAGGCAAGCCTAAATGAGGCTAGTAAATTTGGGAAGATAAATGCTGAAATTATAGACTTGGGTAGTCTGAGCGTGATGGTCGATACTCTAAAAGCCCATGATTCAAGCCTTTTGGCTCCCAAAAAAATCCACTCTATTCTTTCTATCAATGGCGGGCTGGGAGCGAGCACCCTTGCTGTCTTGCTTGCTTTTGCTTGCCACCAACAAAAAAAATCAGCCCTTGTTATGGAGGCGACTAATAAATTTACCGTACGAGATTTATTAGGAATCAATTCTGGTAAGGCTTTTCTGACTAGAGATAGAACTCTTGAGCATAAACAAATCCTCGATCAAAAATGGTTTAAGGGTTTTGTGCAGGTTTCATCTCAGCATTCTTACGCTAAATACCTAGATCTTTTTACTAGCAGTGACGAAAAAATTTCCTATCTCGAAAAAACCGCTTTTTATTGCGAGAATCTAAATGAACAAATAAATGAAATAGGGCATCACGAAATCAAACCTTATCAACTAAATATGATTTCTGATTCTTTAAGATTAATCGCTCAGGACCTGCGCGGGGACTCGGGTGTGCTACTAGATGAATTGGTGAAGTTTCTTTACTCCGGTGATGATGAGGTTATTGTCGATCTTGGGCTTGACCACCAAAGCACCTTAAACAGACAGTTTATGGACTTGAGTAAAAATATCATCATGGTTTTTAGCGATCAGACCGGAACCAAATCTATTTTATTAGACCTAAAAAACCATCTCACCAAAAAATATTCTGCTAATTTAATTGGGGTGTTTGTGTGTGATATAGAAAATTTTAGTTTTTATCAGAACATATCTAAAGCTGAATGGCACAGCACGATTGGATTTGTGCCATTGATCATGCCGCGCGAAGCGGATTTGGTGACAGCGTTTATCTATGATAATGAATGCATCACAAAAGACTCCAAAACTTATTATTTTTTAAAATCCTTATTAGTCGAAATGGGAATTCACTCTTGTGACTTAGCAAAACAAAAATCACCCTCGTTTAAATTTTTAAAATATGTATAAAATAACATTATTCCCAGATTTACAAGATTTTAAACCTCGATTTGAAAACTCGAATTACCTTGATAGGGCCTTGGTTTTTCGCGCGCAGATATTTCAGCTAATCGAATCTTACCTTAATCCTGCTAATCCTCTAAAAGAAG
>JBILGG010000228.1:0-2832 GCA_044351165.1 Candidatus Caenarcanales bacterium
TTTTGGCGAGTGTAGGATTTAGCTAGCTCATAAAGATACTGAGGCTCTTTAGGATAATGATGAGTCAAGAATTCTAGCTCGTCGATGACCGTGCCCTCAAGACCCAGTCGCTCAGCGAGTTTCGCGCGCTTGTAAGAGGAGTGCTTAGGTAAATAATCTTTATCTACTTCATAAATGCTGATAAACGCGAGCGCAGTTTCTCCGATCTCATCGTAAAACTGACTGAGTAAATAATTTTTTCGATTAGCTAAAAGCTTGGGCAATTGACTAAAATTTTCAAGAGTAGAAATTCCTTTTAGAGGTTTGTTCTTAAAGAAATCAGCGGCTTCGATTAGAGCTGTCTCGAGTTGTTTAAACTTAGCATCCTGACTGGCTTCGTAGTTTTCTTGAATACTTTCGTAATTCAAATAAAACAAAGACCCAGCCGAAAGAATAATAAAAACCGATAAGCTCAAAAGACCAATTTTGAAGAACTTATTTTTTTTTATTTCGTCTATTTTTTTGTAGAATTGCTTCCATTTTAATTCGGCGATGACTTTTTTCATCGCGGGACTCTCGTTTTTGTTTTTGGAATTTTTGGTGAACATCAATAAAAATCGTTTTTTAGGCGATATATGTTTATTTTATTGGCTTTTGCTTTTACTGGCTAGCTGGCCGCATGCGGCGTTTATGTCATGGCCGCGCTCTTTTCTGATCGTTACTGTCTTATTACGACTAGCTCTTTTTAATATTTCTGCAAATTGCTTAATGTTTTTGGAGTTACTTCTTCTAAAAGGGTTATCGACGTCCGTTTGATTATATGGAATTAAGTTAATATTACAGTGTAGATCACGAACAAGCTCCCCAAGGATTTGAGCTTTTTCGGGGCTGTCATTGAGCCCATCTAACATAACGTATTCGATAGTTACTCTTCTTTTGGTTTTTTGGTAATAAGATTTTAGAGATTCAATCACCTCGAACACGGGCCATTTTTTATTGATCGGTACCAAAAAATCTCTATCTTCGTCAGTAGGATCGTGCAAAGACAGAGCTAGAGTGATTTGTAGGTTTTCTTGGGCTAGTTTTTCGATGCGCGGAATGACTCCGCTAGTAGAAACGGTTATGTGTCTAACCCCGATACCGACTAGGTTTCGCATTAAATCTATGGATCTAACGACTTCATCATAATTATTTAGGGGCTCACCTTGGCCCATGTATACGATGTTGTCTATGCGCTCTCCAGAGAGGTTTTGCATAAATAAAACTTGTTCGATAATTTCGCTGGCGCTAAGATTTTTTTTGAAGCCCAGTGTGCCCGTCGCGCAAAAAGGACAAGCCACCGCGCAACCAATCTGGGAGCTGATGCACGCGCTAATTGAGTCGCGATCTGCAAAACGCATGAGTACAGATTCGACTTTTTCGCCTTCTTGGGTCTCAAAAAGGAACTTTTGAGTGCCATCCACGCTTTTTTCGTGCGCCACGAGGCTCAGGGAGCCAATAGGCAGAGAATTTGGGTCGTTTACGAGAGTTTCCCTGGCTTTTTTGGATAAATCGGTAATTAAGTTAAAATCACGCTGGGACTTACTATAAATCCACTTATATATTTGCTGAGCCCGGAATTTCTCGAGCCCCAAGCCAATAACAAAGCCCTCCAACTCCTGAAGATTAAGGCCAATTAAGGATTTTGGGCTATCGAGCTTAGTAGCCATAAGTTAAATTGTATCACGGGTGACGGCAAGTATGAATTTTTAAAATAATTACCAAAACATGGTAGTATTATCTAGGTAATCTTATTCAAAAGCTTGTAACTAATGATAAAAATAACGGATCCCCTTCTCCAAGAATATATACAATCAACAATACCATCAAGAGGTCTTTTGCTGACTGAAGATAAAGGCAAAAACACTAAGGGCAACACATCGATATGGAATCTTTTTGGCAATAGATCTACTATTGCACAAGATAAAGTAGATTCTGAAGCTTATAAAAAAATTGGTCTTGAGATCTTAAAAAGACTAAAAGATTTTAGAACCTATATCTCTCTTAAATCAGAGCCAGAAGAATACGACAATATACCATCTTATTTACTAGACCATGTTTTAGCTGTTAATGAACACAACTCAAAAGTTGATGAGGCATTATATTACTCTCGACTTGAAAAGGATTTTTCTGAGCTACCTCCGCAAATAGTATTTAATCAAATGTTGACTCGCATTGAATCTATCCCAAGTTTGCAAAGATCTTTTTTAGGATCTTTAGATGAAATTGTTAAACCATACGATCTTCTTGTTTCTGATCTTTTGGGTCATGAAAATATATTATTACCCGATTCAAATTTAGATAGTAAAAATTTAGATATTTTTAAAAACATTCTCTCAAAAAGTTTTAGTCATCAACTGCAAAAAAAAATATCATTTGTATCTAAAAAATTACAAAATTTCATTCATCAATATATGAATAAAGAGGATGTAAGTACCGAGAAAGAAGCACTTGAGGATTTCATTAGTTTTGTGAAAGAACCAGATAAAAATGAGTTTTTACATCAAGCTAGAATCTTACAGTCTTCAACAGGAGAATCTTCTGTTCATACACCTGAATTCCAAAAGATGATGCGTTATTTAGAAAAAGAAGATTCAATGACTCCCAGCTTTATATCTCGGCATATAGATAGTTTTTTTCCAGATAAATCTTCAGAGATTAAAGGTTTATGGAAAGAATTTTTGGGTCTTATTAGAGATGGTAACGATATAAATACTTCTAAATCTGATTTTTCAGCTGTGCCAGAGTTGGCAAAAGTATTATCAAACAATAACTTTCAACACTATCCGGCAATTTTATACGCACTTTACGAAT
>JBILGG010000229.1:0-2827 GCA_044351165.1 Candidatus Caenarcanales bacterium
GCTGGATCTCAGAGAATAGATGATGGAGGAACTGATAAAAGAGAAACAATATATACTCAGAATGAAGAATCCTTTAATAAGGCGATGAAAGACATTCAGGAAGAGCGAAATAAAAATTCCTCTAATGAGGCAACAGCTTAAAATGCTTATAAAACAATCTCCTAGCACAAATACAAAATCGGGGCCAATTAAAAAATCAATAAGCTCTGTTACTCCTCAACCTAATGAGTTAAATAGTTCTGAAGATAGTACATCAAAAGATGACCAAAAAGTTAGTAAAAGTGAGAATCAAAACACTGAAAAAACTACTTATAATTCAGAAAAAGAAAACAATCAAAAAATAAGTCGTATATGGACTACGATGGGAGCTTCTGTCGCCGCTAATCGATTTGGTGCGGGGGTGGTAGGACCAAGCGCAGGCGGTGGGGCATATTCAGGAAGTGGCGCAGTTTCATCTGAGGTTTATTCAGGAGTTGGAGCAGGGATAGGTAGTTCTGGAACCAAAGATACGAGCTTGTTTCAAGGTGGTAATGGTGGAGGTTCTAATACCTCAAGTAAATCAACTACTTATAGTCAAGCTGATAACGACATAAGACAAAGAATTAATCCAGATGGAAGTATAACACCACAAGATCCTAGCACTGGAGAAGCTTTTGCAAGTCCCAAAGATAGATACCAAGCAAGAGTTCTTCCTACACAAAAACCAACGGGTACGGGCGAAGCAATAGCAGATTACGCATCAATGCTGAGCCCTGAAGATAAAAAAATATTTGATAGATTATCAAAATCAGTTAGAGTCTTAGATAATGATTCTGTTGGCTTTGATAGTGGCTCGCTAACAGGAACTGCGCATGCACAATCTGGGTTAGCCTCAAAAGAGTTTAGAGACCAGGCTTTAGCGGGTATGGTAGACGCTCTAAAGAAAGATCCTAATGTTGATCGATACCTTGAAAATCTTGAAAAAAGAGGAGGTATGAATTTGGTCTTATCAGACAAGCTTTCTTATGGATTAAATAAATCAGTAGGAGGCTACGTACAATCTGGAGAAACAGGTAGCTTAGCCATGGCTGTTCCAAAAGATCTAACAGATTTTACTCATAGTGATATTTTTCGTCATGAAATGATGCATGTGATGGACAGATTAGCCGATGATAAATTAGATGGATTGATGGTTGGAGAGGATAAAGCTATCCAAGATCTTATGGTTAGAGCATTAGAAAAATTCCAGGCATCTGAATACGATCCTAAATTAGTTGAACAATTAGATGTTAATAATTTAAGATACGGTGCTGGATATCTCAAATATAAAAATGATGATGAGAAAAAAATGTTTACATATACAGAAGCAAGAGCAGTTTTAGAGCAAGAGTACGCAGATAAACCAGAAGAATTTAGAGCAGTTGGAGGAGAATTTGCAAAGCTTGCTGATCATTTTGAAAAGCGAACAGCTACATATAAAGATTCTTACGTCCAAAAAGACGGTAAAAAAGACGGCACTGCATTAATGTAATAAATTTATCTTTTTCTTGCTAAAATATTCTAGTGCTCAATTTCACACTAGAACACACTCATAAACAAGCGCGCGCAGGAACTATCAAAACCGCTCACGGAGATATTTTAACGCCTATATTCATGCCCGTTGCGACCCAATCGACCATAAAAGCACTCACCTTCCAGCAGCTTGATGACTGCGGCACACAAATAGTTTTATCTAATACTTATCATTTACACTTACGTCCTGGAGAGGATCTTATAGCGCAAGCTGGCGGACTGCATGGCTGGACTAATTACAAAAAGCCCTTCCTGACTGATTCTGGAGGCTTTCAGATTTTTTCGCAATCGAATATCGGGAATTGTAAGATCAATGATAGCGGAGCTGAGTTTATAGATAGTTTTGATGGTAAGAAGCATTTTATCAGCCCGGAAGATTCGATAAAAATCCAGAACAAACTTGGCGCGGATATAATTATGGCTTTTGATCATTGTCCAGATGGCGGAGCCAGTTACCAAGAGGTTTTGGATGCGATGGCAAGAACTCATCGCTGGGCTGATATCTGCGTCAAGACCCACCAAACAGCACTTATAAATCAGAGTCGCCCAGAATGGCAATCGCTTTTTTTAATTGTGCAAGGTGGAATTTTTAAAGACTTGCGTGAGCAGAGTGCTGAATACATTTGTAATTTTGATGTGCCAGGATTCGCTATTGGTGGGGTTTCTGTAGGAGAGAGCAGAGCTGATATCGATGAGATAGTAAAATTCACCGCACCGCTTTTGCCAGCTAGTAAGCCTAGATACCTCATGGGCATTGGGACAAAAGAAGATATAGTAAAAGCGATCATGGCAGGAATTGATATGTTTGATTGCGTGTTACCGACACGCATAGCGCGGCACGGAGCATTTTTTGATGAGAAGGGCGATAGAAAAATTATCAAGAACGCATCCTACACAAATGATCTCAGCCCATTATCAGCAAACTGCCAGTGCTACACTTGCCAAAACCATAGTAAAGCTTATATCCGACATTTATTTAGGATGCACGAGATAACAGCGATGACCTTGATGAGCATACATAATCTACACTATTTGATTGATTTAACCTCAAAAATAAGGCAAGAAATCTTAGATAACAGCTTCGATCCTGGTAAATATCTTAATTAGCGACTAGTTTTTTTAAAATTTTTGGGTATAAAGTACTTATAGAGTATTTTTTATGGCCGCAGATAAAAAAGAAGAAACCTTTGCTGATATCGCTAGCTCTAGCGGTATAGACGATAGTCTTCAAAACTCTAATAATTATTCTAGTGCTATTGAAATCGTAGAAGAAGTT
>JBILGG010000230.1:0-2816 GCA_044351165.1 Candidatus Caenarcanales bacterium
CATCATCAGGCTTAGCGAAATGGTCTAATCCGATAAACTCATATCCGAAGCCTAAAAACTTAGCAACCGCATTATCAAAAATTTTTAGTTTTTCATCTTGGCTTGGTAATTGGCTTTCGTCGATATATTTTTTTTGGTAAGGAAAAATCGACGGGATATGAGCGTAATTAAAAAGCGCGATTCGCTCAGGATTGATTTCTTTTATTTTTTGGATGGTGTCTTGAAAACTGCTCATAGACTGAAAAGGAAGCCCATAAATCAAATCCAAATTTATACTCTTAAAACCGATATCCCGAGCAGTCTCAACCAAGAGCGCGGTGTCTGCAAAAGTTTGGATGCGATTAATAGCGGTTTGGGTTTTTAGATTAAAGTCTTGAACCCCCATGCTCAGACGGTTAAAGCCCGATTCATAAAGAGCGCTCAAGTGATCCTTCGTAGTGACGCGAGGATCGATCTCGATAGAATACTCATAATCATTGGTTTTGGGGCTGAGATTAAAATTGGCTTTTATAAAACTACTTAAGTCCACAATCTGCTCAGGGCTCAAATAAGTCGGAGTACCGCCTCCCCACGCCATTTGCAGGCAAGCGCGCGACTTGTCAATTAGCGAGCCATAATACTCCAGCTCGCTTTTTAGTTTGTCGAGGTAATTGATTTCGATACCTTTATTCGGGCTGATGACTACATTACAGCCGCAGTAATAACATTGCTCTTGGCAAAAAGGAATATGCAAATAAATAGAATAGCCTTGGGCTTGAGCATTAGAGTCTTTTATAGCTGATTCATAAATCTCTTGTGAGTACTCATGTTTCCACTCAGGAGCCGTGGGATAACTGGTGTAGCGCGGCACCACGACGCCGTATTTGGCGGTCAAAAAGTTGATTTTTTCTTGGTTAACGACCACTTATAATCTTAATTCTAGCAAAAGCCTAGGACCAGGATTTTACCGTATCAATAAAGGCTTTTGCGTTTTTTACCGGGACTTGGGGGATAATACCATGCCCCAGATTGGCGATATAGCCATTTTTACCGCGCATGCCTTCTAACATCTCCAAAACCAGGTCAATCACGCGAGATTCCGGTCCCAGGAGGGCACAGGGGTCGAAATTACCCTGCACTGCCATTAAAGGGGCATTTCCGTTGGCTGTAGCTGAGTCGATATATTCCTTAATTTCTCCGAGGTTCACGCGCCAATCCACGCTCAAACAATTAGCGCCGCTGGCCATCATATAATCGATCACATTAGCGACTCCGTTTACATAAAGAGTGATAGAAGCTGTTGGGTATTGGGAGCGGATTTTAGCGATAATTTTTTGCTGGTAAGGTAGGGCGAATTCTTGATAGTCTTTTTGGGTCAGCACCGAAGCCCAGGTATCAAAGAGCTGGAGAGCGTTAGCGCCGTGCTTGAGTTTGAGAATTAAATATTCAGAGATTACATTAGAAAGTTTTTCGAGTAGCTCGTGCATAGCAAGCGGGTTTAGATACATGAGTTTTTTTATTTCAGCAAACTCCTTAGATCCGCCGCCTTCAATCATATAGCTAGCAAGAGTCCAAGGCGCGCCCGCAAACCCCAGCACCGGCACTTCGTTTTTGACGAGGTTTTTTATTTCTGAAATGGTCTGGTAAACATAGCTACAAGACTCTTCGATCTGGCTTGGGGTGAGATCCTTGAGAGCGGATATTTGCTCAGGTGTGCGAGTCGGAACCACGAAGCGCGGTTTACCGGTATCAAAATCAAGCCCTGCGCCCATCGGCTCTAGCGGCACCAAGATATCAGAAAACATTATAATAGCGTCCACACCCAGAATCTCATAAGGCTGGACGGAGACTTCGGCGGCTTTTTTGGGGTTTTTGCAAAGCTCCAAAAAACTCATCTGCGATCTTATCGCCATATACTCAGGTAAGTATCTACCAGCCTGTCGCATCATCCAGACAGGAGGACGCTTACAAGGCTCTGACCATAAGGCTTTTAGGATCAGATCGTTTTTTAATAGATTGCCTGTGGATTGCATAACTAAGCTTAAGCTTCAGCGATAATACCAAAACTTGCTATTAATAAAACGCAAGCAAACAAAATTATATAAAAAATTGCATTGTCAAAAAGAATATCGATTTTTGTTTTTTGTTTTTTTTCTGCCATTTTATCTTCCTTGCGCTAGCTCATTAGCTACGTGCTCTTTAAATTCTTCTACTCTTTTTTTGAAGGTGTCGACTTGAACTTCTGACATCCACAAACCCTTTAGGCGGTTTTTGGGGACTGATTTTTTTATTACTGGCGGTCTTAGACCTAATAATCTTTCGCGGCAAAACTTATTTCCCTCACGAAAATGACAATCACCGATTTGACAGCCCATCGCGATCACGCCATCCGCTCCATCTTTAAACGCCGCTTCGATCATACGAGGCTGAATCATGCCACTGCATGGAACCTGCACCACTAGTGCGTTTTCCACGCCTTTTAGCTTGCGCCCATCAAGATCTTTTTCAAGGTTGACACTGCGCTCACAAGCTATGACAAGGACCTTAGTCTCTTTAGCTGTTTTGGATTTTTCTACTGTTTCACTCATGATTAAACCTCTTTATTTATGCGTTTTGTAGAGCAATTCTCACATCATCCATTACTGTCGGTGATGTATAAAACGGCAATTCGATCGCATCAAAATTACAAGCTCCCACACAAAGACCGCACTCAGCACATCTATCGTCTATAACGACAGCGATCTCCTTAAATCTACTACCATCATTACGCGGTGACATGTAAATCGCTTCGTAAGGGCAGTCTATAGAACAGAGCTTACAACCGACGCACTTGTCTT
>JBILGG010000231.1:0-2812 GCA_044351165.1 Candidatus Caenarcanales bacterium
CCAAACAATCTTTTATCAAGCTCACAATACCATTATACCCTGATTTTTCTAAAATATAACTCTAGGTAATTCCATCTAAACGCTGATTATATCTACGACTGAATACACTATGAAATGGAGATTATCAAGGTCTTATTTAGGGCCTATATTATTTACAATAATTTTTTAACTAGGAAATTTTAAATGAGTTTGAATTACAATATTGATAGCTTGAATTACAAAATAATAGAAACTGAAGATGGGACAACAAGCTTTTGGAACGAAGGATTTCAAGAAGCGTATCACTCAAAAGTGGGTGCTTACAGAGAAGCTCTAGAAAAGCACATTCAGGCTTGTAACATAACAGAGCTTGCTCAAAAATCCAATCAAATAGATATTTTGGATTTGTGTTTTGGGCTTGGATATAACACACTGGTAGCTATTGACGAAGCCCGCAAAGTCAATCCAGAAGTGAAAATTAATATTATTGCTCTTGAAAATGATTTTGAAATTTTAAAAAAAATCGGACAACTTTCTGTACCACAGTCTATAAGCGACTTACGCGATTCTATAAATCAAGTGAATTCTATTAACGATCCCGAGATGTTATTTGTTTATCCTTGCTACAACCTTGAAGGTAAAAACTTTAATCTCAGTATCATTATGGGAGATGCTTCTTGTAGTATAGACCTGCTGGAGAACGATTCGTTTGATGCTGTGTTTTTTGATCCCTTTAGCCCTAAGGTTTGTCCTGAGCTTTGGCAAGCGAGTTTTATAAAATCGGTAGTTAATAAAGCTAAACCAGGAGCACTAATCTCGACTTATAGCTCCTCAAGACTGGCTAAAGACGGGTTTCTGGCTAGTAATTGCAGTATTCAAGAAGGACCGCTCTGCGGAAGGCGCACAGGCGGAGTTTTAGCTAAAAAATCTTGCTAAGAATTTTCTTTTCTGGCACTGATGATGTTTACATCCTGAACAGCTTTGGTTATGATTATTATTAGTGAGCATTTCAGAAGAAAAATACAAAACCTCAACCACATACATGCTTCCATTTGAAAAAATGCACGGTCTTGGCAATGATTTTGTGGTAGTAAATAATTTACATCTGCCCGAGGATTCTAATGAAGAATTCGAATCAGATCTAGCTATAAAAATTTGCAATAGGCATTTTGGGATTGGGGCTGATGGATTAATTATTATTGACAACTCCAAGCAATCACAGTCAGCGTGCAAGTCTTGGCGTTTTTACAATTCTGATGGTACTATCGCTGAAATGTGCGGCAATGGCATTCGCTGTGCCGCTAAATACATTTATGAGCACGGCTTGAGTTTTGAAGAAACAAAATTTAGCATAGAGACCCTAATTGGAGATATGTTTATTAGCCTAGAAAAAGACGATATGGTAAAAGTCGACATGGGCAGACCACGCGAAATCATCGAAAATCAAGAACTCACTATAAAAGATTTTTATTTTCCTTATACTTTTGTATCCATGGGGAACCCGCATGCTGTAAGCTTTTGGGAGCAAGATCTAGGCTCTGTAAAAAATCATGGACCAGAAATAGAAGTGCATTCTAATTTTCCCAAAAAAACTAATGTGGAATTCGCCAGAATTCTTGATAAAAATTTTATCGATCTTACCGTCTGGGAGCGTGGTTGCGGATTTACTAATGCTTGCGGAACCGGTGCTTGTGCTACTGCAGTAGCTTCTATACTTAAAGGCTACAACAAACAGGATCAAGACATAACAGTAAAGCTACCAGGAGGACCCTTGATTATCCGCTGGGATTCAGTCACTGAGAGTGTTTTCATGACGGGTGAAGCCAAGTTAGTGTTTATGGGTTATTATAATTTATAAGCTATGAGCTCTAGTAACACTCTTAAACAAATTGCTTTTATTTTTTTATTTTTGATTTTTGGATCACTCGCTTATTTAGGATTAACTAATTCAAGCCTGCGAGTAATTTCCATAATGCAAGTTATGGGGCTAAAAAATATCGAGAAAAAAGAATTTTTAGATATTGTCTCTAGATTAAATTGGGATAAAAAACCTTTTTATTTAATCAATGCTCAGCAACTTAACAACTTACTTGAAAAGCAGCCATTGATTAGATCTGCGACCGTTAGACCGATTCTTTTCCCCAAAAAACAAATCAAAATTCTAATTCAAGAAGAAGTACCATGGGCATATTACCGCAAGCAAATAATCAACAAAGAAGGGATTGTAATAATTAATTCACGAGCAGAAGCCAAGTTATTTAATGCGCCCTCTGTAGAAAAACTATATGCAGATTTTGAAAACCGTGAATCTGGCTTAATTGAAATAAAAACTTACAACTCACTTGCCAAAAAAGATTTTAATAAATTAAAAACTATAAGCGATCACGTCAATTTAGACCTCAAATTAATTGGAGCAGAAGAGCGAGTTACAGGCATTAGGATTGACTCTGAGAATAATTTATTTATTCAATCCCAAAATTACGAATTTAAAGCTGGGATCTTTGACAAAAAAGTAATGGAAAGAATTCAAAAACTCGATTTGGTCGCTAAAAAAATTAGAGAAATTGAAAAATCTGGTACCAAACTTGCTTATGTAGATCTGTCTCTGGGAGCCAAAGAAGTTATAGTTGGAAAAGAAACTCTAGAAGCGTTATAATTTACTTATGTCAAATAAACCAAGAGTTATAGTAGCTGGTGCTTTCGGTAAAATGGGAAAATCAGCGATTGAAACCTTTTTACAAAACTCTAATAGCTTTGAATTAGTTGCAGGCGTGGTGCGCGACCTGGGGAATATCCCAAAAGAAACTAAGGAGTTCTACAGCGAGCATAAGCT
>JBILGG010000200.1:0-3319 GCA_044351165.1 Candidatus Caenarcanales bacterium
AATCCATTCCCTATGCGCTTCCCAGGATGATCGGCATGAGAATATTCTTGTTTAAAAATTTTGTAATTGGTCTTAGTTATCTGGGCAAGAGATCGCCGTGCGTGCCTATCTGCACGTAAATAACTTACTATATCAGCGCCCTTAGAATCCAAATACTTTTTATAAAAATACCCAGCTAAATATGGATCAAAAAGACACCACTCGGCTGGTTTATAGTTAGAAACCTGATTATTAGCGTGTTCTGGATAATTAGTGCCCGGATGTTTTTCTGAGCTTAAAGTCCAGTTCATACCCATGTATTCATCAGTAGGAAAGCGCTTGAAGCCCACATCGCCCATTAGATCGTAGACTGTTTTTAGTATAGAGTTTTTCTGGGGCTCACTAACCCCATTAGTGCCAATTAAACTCGGATCAGATAAACAAAGTATAAATAGCAAGGCGGCATCTTTATAGCGCTCTTGATGCTTAAGTATATGATTATCAAAATCAGATCCCGACTGGTTTAGCTCAAGAGCCTGTTTATCACCAGAAGAACCCTCTTCGTGGACAGGTATCCTCTCTGAGAATAAAACCTTTTCTCCTTTTGTGATGCCTTCATCTAATTCTTTAAAAAGTACATCGTCATTATGCTTGATACTATTTAGATAATTTTTAACCGCTTTTAGCCCGCTGATACAAGCGGCAATACTAGAGGCTCTTTGATGGTGTTCTGGATATTCCCAAGCTCCAAAATCACCAGTATTCCAATACTTGATTGCAATAAGCATTTTACTTAAATTAATCAGTGTCTCATTGTTATCAATTTTATCAGTGTCAAAACCATGATTTTGAGCGAGTTTGGCAGTAAGTGTCAAAAAATATCCGTAAGCATCAAGCTGTTTCATCCCCCATTTATCATCGTAATCAACAAGCTTGTAGTCTATGATTTGATTCTCATTTGTGACGGGTTCTACTTTAAATTTGGTATGCGGGTAATTATGAGCTTCGGTATTTGGATCTGTGCCTACTAGAGAAATTCGATTTTTTTGAGCAGGCTCACAATATGCTAGGTAAAGTTTTTCGGCGATTTTTTTTGCGTATTCTACTTGCCCTATATCTAATTTACCTAGAGCCACAGCTGCCATATCTCTAGTCCAAACATAGTCGCCATGCGAGTTCCCTCGAGAAGCCTCCAATACTCCTAAAGATGTTCTGTTATCCTTGCCCTTCCTTAGTATGCTTAAATCCACAAATCCTGATTTTAAAATTGATAAATAATCTTCCAAAAACAGTGGCTTTTGTTTGGTAATAAATTTTGCTAGTGGGTGATTGATTACCATGCTTGATAAAACATTTATTTGATTTATTGGAGTAAGACCACTGGGATTATTGAGATTAGAAAATTTATCAGGATCAAGATTTTTAAGATAGCTTTCTAGCCCAGCGAAGCTTATAACCCGGTCTTCAGCTTGGGTTTGGACTGGGAAGGCTTGAATTAGCTCTGAACGTTTATCTCTTGGAATAAATGCTAGCTTGTAGCCGTGATGGGATTTTTCATAAGCTTTTTTTACGCGCTCGACGGTTTTAGGATCTAACCTCGATAATGCTTGGACGAATTTAGCTAGGCGCGGGACAGGGTTGATCATTTGGATCCTAATTAGCGATCCTTCTATGCTAGCAGAATATTAAAAAAATACTTTAGGTGAATTCCCTAGACTTTCAACCCAGGATTCGGTCCCGCCCAAATTGCTTTTTTGGAGCTGATGTCTATCATGCGATCAATAGTGAGCTTCGCTGGCGTGAGTATAGATTCTGGAATTGTGATTTCGGTAAATTCTTGCTCGATAGCCGCGTAGAGATTTTCCAAGTTGTGATATTTCATATTAGGGCAGAGCGGCAGAGGAAAAACCGTGAGTATATCTTTATCAGGGAAGTCAGCCTGCATGCGGGCTACCAGTCCTTGCTCGGAGAGAATTATAAATTTGCGCCCAGGAGAATTTTCGATAAATTTATAAATCTCAGAAGTGCTTCCGATAAAATCTGCTCTGCGCCATACATCTGGATCGCACTCAGGATGCGCGATTATGACCGCTTCAGGGTGCAAGTCTCTTTGCTTATCGACTTCAGAAGCTGTTATTTGCCAGTGTGTCGGGCAAAACCCATCATAAATATGTAGAATTTTTTCAGGCACATTGTACTGAACCCACTCTCCAAGCCCTTTATCGGGCACAAAAATTACTTCTTGAGAATCTAGTGATCTGACTATATCGACAGCATTTGTGCTGGTACAGCAAATATCAGATTCTGCTTTTACAGCCGCTGAGCTGTTTACATAGCAAACCACGGGCGCGCCGGGGTGCTCAGCCTTAAAGGCTTTTAGGTCATCTACATTGATCATGTCTGCCATCGGGCATCCTGACTGGATATCAGGGAGTAAAACTTTTTTGCTGGGGTTAAGAAGTTTGGCTGTCTCGGCCATAAAATGCACACCACAAAAAACAATCAAGTCAGCATCCGTTTCCTGAGCGCGTTTTGAGAGCATGAGGCTATCACCCACAAAATCAGCTACTCTCTGCACTTCGAGTCTTTGGTAGATATGAGTCAAAATTACGGCGTTTTTTTGTTTGGCAAGCGCGCGCACTTTTTCAAAAAGCTCCATTTTTTCTGAGCTTCGGTCTATTACTGATCTTGCCATGTAACTGGTCATACGGGTTCCTTCTTGTTGTTATAAAACAAATAAATTGGGAATAATAGGATATTATACAATTTCTTAGTCTTGAATTAATACGTAATACTTGATACTGCCATTAAATTATTGCTATTATTAAAGCCGCTTTAATTTTAAAGCTTGTGAGGTTAAATACATGCCAGTACCAAAGAAAAATCAATCGCGTCAAAGACAAAACACCAGAAGAGCTAATTGGAAAGGTAAAGTTGTAGCTCTAGTAGCTTGCAATAACTGCGGCGCTCAGAAAAAGCCTCACCACGTTTGCCGTGAGTGTGGTTATTATAACGGTAAACAATTTATTGAAGTTTCAGCTAGCGAATAACGCCAATGCTCAAGCTGGTTTTAGCTAAGATTTTTACTTTTGCTTTTACTTTTTTTTGTTTAGTTTCAGCTTCGTTTTTTTTGCTCAGGCTTTTGCCTGGAAGTCCTTTTGATGAAGGAAGATTTTTATCGCCCGAGATCCTGGCTAATATGGAAGCTAAATACGGTCTAGATCAGGATTTGCTCACCCAATATTTTAGATATATCTCAAAACTTTTTTTGCATGCAGATTTAGGTCCTAGCCTAAAATATCCCAACCGCGATGTAAATGATATCCTCCTTAATGCTTTG
>JBILGG010000066.1:0-6295 GCA_044351165.1 Candidatus Caenarcanales bacterium
CGTTTTTGATCGCTCTTGTCGGAGGAGTTTTGCTTGGGGTTATATCAGCTCTCTATCCCCAGAAATTTATAGGGCGCGCGGTAAGCACGATTAGCGGAGTTTTTATGTCGATTCCTAGTTTTGTGTTTGCTGGGATTTTGATTGCGATTTTTGGTCTGTGGCTAAACCTGCTCCCTGTGGCACTTTGGGAGGGACCAGAATATATAATCCTGCCAGCGCTTACGCTTGCTATTGCTCCCCTTGCTTATATCACGCGCATCACTCGATCGACAGTGATCGATGTGCTGAATAAAGAATTTGTCAAAACCGCTCTAGCTAAGGGTCAGAGCGAACTAAAAATTATCATCAAACATGTTTTGCCTAATAGCCTGATTCCGATTTTGACTGTGGCTGGCCCTTTGGTGGCGATTTTGATTACTGGTTCGTTTGTGGTGGAGTATATTTTTGCTCTGCCGGGTATGGGTAAGTATTTTGTGACAGCTTTTATTAATAGAGATTATTTTTTGGTCTCCGGTACGGTGGTGATTTTTTCGATAATTTTATTGACGGTTAATACCCTTGTGGATTTATTAATCGTGGCTATTAGTCCTAAGGCGGATTAGGGGCAGGAATTCCCCAAAACCCAAACTAGCATTATAATAAAACTATGCCTGATAAGCTAAACGGTAAAGCCCAAGCCTTTTTGCTCATATTGAGATGGACATTGGCGATAATATTTTTTGCTAATGGCGTACCTAAGCTTAGCGATCCAGGTTTTGGGGCGAATGCCGATAGTTTTTTTGCTAGCTTGCGTGATGATGTGATTTTTGGACCTTATAAAACTGTGTTCAAAGACGTTATCATCCCTAACGCTTTTATTATTGCAAGTTTTGTGAAGTACGCTGAGATCGCTGTCGGTGCGATGTTTTTTGTGGGGTTCCCGTTGAGGTTTGCTTCGCTTTTGGCGACATTTTTGCATTTGAATTATTTGTGCATCGCAAGTTTTCCCACTTTTATTTATCTAAATGTCTTAATGATAGTCTGCGAGTGGTTTATAAGAAGTGCTCATGAAAAGCAGTAAACTGCTAGTAATTTTTTTACTTAGTTTTTTTTGTGTGGCTTGTTTGAGGCTTCCTGACCAGCATCTCAAGGGGCTTTCAGGCGGCTCTCTCCGGCTTTTACATAAGGGGCAAGATCCTAAGACTTTTAATCCTTGGATTGCAAGTGATTCTACTAGTTCGTCTTTTGCAGGTATTTTATACGAAGGTTTAATTACTTTTGATCCTGATACTGACGAGCCTCTGCCGCATCTTGCAGAAAAATTTCTCATCCAAGAAGGCGGCAAAAAAATCACTATTAAGCTCAGAGACGATATTCTATGGAGTGATGGTAAACCTATTAGTGCTGATGATGTTTTGTTTACTTGGCAAACCCTCATCAGAGACGGGGTTGCAACGAGCTCACTAAAAGATATTCTTGAAATTGATGGTAAATTTCCCGAGCTAAAAAAAATTGATGATAAAACTGTAGAATTTCGTACCATCAAAGTCTTCGCTCCTTTTTTGCGTACTCTAGCTATCGAGATCGCTCCCAAGCACGATATCGAAAAATATTTTTTAGACCACGGCGCTAAAACTTTTCAAGAAAAACAAAATCTTTTTAATAATTACCTAAACGTCCACACAGAGCCCTCATCAATAGTGAGTTCTGGGGCTTTTAAGCTTAAGTCTATTCGCCACGGTGAACGTATCATCTTCCAAAAAAACCCACTTTATTTTAAGACTGATAAATCTGGACGCAAGCTCCCTTATTTAGATCAAATAATTTATTCTTACGTGCAGGATCCCAGCGCTGAAATTTTTAGATTTTTTGCTGGAGACGCTCTTACCATGGGGGTTACGCCGTCTAATGCCGCCCTAGTAAAAAGCCTCGAAACAAAATATTCTTACAAGCTTTATGATCTAGGTCCTAGTGGTGGTACGAATTTTGTTTGGTTTAATATGAGCAAAAATGTACCAGAGCCTAAGTATTCTTGGTTTAATAATAAATATTTTAGGCGTGCTATTTCTTACGCGCTTGACCGTGAAAGTATCGTCAATAATGTGTTTCAGGGTATGGGCACGCCGTTATTTACGGCTGAGTCTCTGCGCTCACCCTATTTACACCCCACTTTAAAATCTGGCTACAAGCAAGATTTAGCACGTGCTCGAGAGCTTCTGCGCGCTTCTGGATTTAGTTATAAAAAAATTAATGGCGAAGATGTTTTGTTCGACCAAAAAGGCAATAGAGTTGAGTTTGATCTTTTTACTAATGCTGGCAATACCGAGCGCGAGCTAATCGGGGTGATAGTCGTGAGTAATTTAAAAGCTCTTGGTATAAAAGCTAATTTTAAATTGCTTGAGTTTAATAATTTTGTGGGACGCTTAATGCAGGGCAAGGACTACGATGCAGGCATAATGGGGCTTACAGGAGATAATGAGCCTAATAACGGCGCGAATGTCTGGAAGAGCAACGGGCGCTTGCATTTGTTTGATATAAAAAGCTCGCAAGATCAGCCCCTGGTGCGTGATTGGGAAAAAGAGATCGATGAAATATTTAGTGAAGGTGTCCAGCATATGGATTTTCAATCTCGCAAAAAATACTACGATAGATTCCAAGAAATAATCGCCGAGGAGAATCCCCTAATTTATTTGGCCTCACCGAACTCTCTTTCGGCCATTTCTTATAAGATCATTGATGTAAAACCTACCAAATATGGAGGCTTGATTCCGTATTTATCCGAGGTGAAACTTGAAGGCTTGGATTTTGGCGGGAAGTTGGTCAGATAATAGTGGGCTAATTGTAATAATGTTACAATACCAAACTGCTCTCCTTAATTTTGCATGGATAATATAAACCCTATTTAGCCTAAAGCTTTTTTGCTTAATTAATAATCTTAGCCTCTGGCTAACAGAAAAAACTCCAAATTATTCAATGCTGGCCTTGATTATTTGAAATTGATGATAAATCAAGGAGAGCAGTTTTTAGAGAAAAAAATGCAGACCTGTAATACAGCCATACAAAATAGTATAATTATTACTAAATAATTTCCTTAGAGTCTCTCTTGGGCTCTAGAATTTATTTAAGTATAAAACAATGTTAGGCCTGCCTAAATTAAATATCCGTGATCAGTTCAAGGGTTTCTTTGACGCTAGTGTTACTGGCGCGGTCCAAAATATTTTTCCTCAATATCCTACAATTGCTGCTTATTTTAGAAATACCATATTTAAAAAAAATCTTCACAAGGAACGCCCCCAAAATGCTAAAAACACTATTGATATCGACGGTTACAATCTAGCCACAAACCAAATCACTAACACTATTTCAGGCACTTATAATCCAATTAAAAAAGTTTGGTATTTGCTACAAAGTTTTTTTGGATATAGATACTCAGAAAGAGTACAAGACTCACTTAAGGTGCTTACTGAAGGTGCCAATAAATATGACTCTTATCAATTTGCTAACCGTTCTTTGACTCTTTTGGTGTCGCAAATGAAAAACCGAATTGCAACTATACAGGGCACACTGTCGTGGTTAGGGCTGAAATTAAATAAAAAAGTTATGAAGGACTCAGCCGTTCAAGGTTTTAAAAACGCAATTAACTCTTGGCTACAACCTTTTCAGGAATTGATTCACGGCGGTGTAAAAGGTTTTGGGTTTACCAAAAAAGACTGGGACTTTTTAAAAGATCTACGTGATTCACTCGCTTACGGTGCTTACAGTCCTTATGTAAAAGACGTAGTTGCGCAAATTGATGGCGTGCTTAAAGAAGCCCAATCCGCTTGGAAAGCCCAGTTTGACGCTCAGGAGCGTGCCAAGTATCAAGCACAAAGGCGTTCAGCCCAGGCATCTAGTCAGATGAAATCCAATCAGCAAGCGACTTAAATGATTTTATTGAGGAGACCTTCTAGCTCGTTTTTGATATCTTGGTAAGTAAAAAGATCAAAACTTGGTTTAACGCTAATTACTACTAATCCTAATTTTTTGAGTTTGCCAGATTTACTGTCTTTTAGGCGATAGAGGCGATAAACTTCTCTAATTTTTCTTTTGATATGGTTGCGAACTACTGCGTATTTGGAAAAATTCTTAGATACCACAAAGCCAACAAGAGGCATGCGGTCAGCTAGCTGAGGCAGGGAGCTGGTGTATCGAATTTTAAAATTTTTAGAACTAACTGATTTACCTTTTTGGTAAGCCTGTTGAAAGAGCCCGTTTAGTTTAAGCCTTTCGTTCTGGGGTAGCATAACTAGACAGCTAGTTTTTTGCGACCTTTAGCGCGTCTACGAGACAAAACAGCTCTGCCGCCTGGTGTGGCCATTCTTGCTCTAAAACCACTGGTTCTTTTACGTTTTCTTTGGGAGCCTTCAAGAGTTCTTCTCATAATATATGTATATTAGCATTTTTGTAGACATTGTCTACGAATTACTCAAAAATCAAGATAATCAATCCTTAATTCTTGCTCTAATTGTAATAATATTACAATTAGAGTGATTTTTTGGGAACTGTCGGGGTATTATTTCAACAGGGGGCGAATTCGTAGGAATGTCTGTAGTATGTAAAATTAGATCAGGCTGTTTTTCATGAAGGACGATAAATTAACCGAAATCATGTTCAGGTCTCTTAAAAGAGATCCTAACTTGGCTAGTTTTGATGAGTGGAAAAACGCTGGGCTCTGGGCCCTGGAGATGAGGTTTTTTCCTCATGCGCTCACTTGCTTTCAAATGGCGCATCAATTACATAAAACCGATGAAATTATTCTTAATCAAATCAATGACACGCTTGATCGCATCACTAATGTTTTGGAATTCATACCAGTCAAGATCAAGGCTCAAGTAGAAGAAATTCGCCTTAATAATCCTCTTGATCCAGCGCGCTGGTTGGCTATTGCCAATTCCATGCTAAAAGATCTAACTTCATCAATGGCAGCATCCAAGATAGATGCAGAGCTTTTAAGTGCGGCTAGATTTGCGCTTGCCTTCGCTGCTTACTGCGCGGCTAGATCAGGAGTCGAAATCGAACCAATTAATTCGGTGTTAAAAGAACTCAATCCTAGTGTGGATTTGAGATCATTTGTTTTTCCAAAATTAAATTTTAGTAGTTTACCTAATACTGGACTAAAAGCTGTTGCCTTGGGAGATAATGTTACGCTTGGGCTTCAGCCAAATTTTGAAATAAAATTCCAAGAAACTTATCATTATCTCTGGTCTAAATCTTTGCAGAGACCTTTGTCTTTGGCTTGTAATGCGGTTTCTGGCTCGGGTGTCTTGGATTTAGCCTTGTATCTCGGGCGCGATGTGATTTATTTTAAGCCTGATATTGCGCTTATAAATTTTGGTACTACTGATATTTGGTTGGGTAAGGATATTGCTCTTGCCTACGAAGTTTTATTAGAGGAGTGCGTAAAAATTCTAAAAGCTCATTCAATAAAAGTCATTATTATTACTCCTACACCGCATATCCCATCGGCGTGCCCGCCTGACCAAAGGCCAAGTGGCTTAAATGATGCTGATCTTAGTGTCAAGCCTTTAGCAGAAGCCTGTCGCAGAGTGGCTTTTAGAACTAGTACGGTTCTTGCGGATGCTTACGCTAAATTTCCAGAAGATCAAAACTTACTAAAAAGATATTTGGTCAATGGCTTCAATCAGCCTAATTTAGAAGGACAAAAGCTGATAAAATCAGCTCTAGATGAAGTCACAATTTAAAATTAAAAAAATGTCTAATGGTCCCTTTGCTATTGCTTTTGATAGTAATGAAAAAGTCGTCTTCATCGAAAATGCTTGTCCGGGCGATGAAGTGATGGCTGAAGTTTATGATGAACGAAAAGATTTTTCTTATGCCAATCTTGCTGAAATCGTCTCGCCAAGTGAGCTGAGAGATTCTGATCCACCGTGTAAAATCCATAAAATCTGTGGATCATGTCAATGGCAACACATTAGTTATTCTGAGCAGTTAAAGTTTAAAAAACAAAATCTAGAAGAGATGATAATTCATTCTAAACTCGATACTTCTATGATGACACAAGGCATCGAGGATTTTATCGGCATGGATGATCCTTGGCACTTTAGAAACAAAATTACCTATCCTGTAAAAACCGTAAAAAGCACTGGCAGACTGCAAGCAGGGTATTTTAAACGTAACTCTAACGAGCTGATAAATGTAAAATTTTGTCCGATTCAGTATGATGTTTTTGATGAGATTATGGAGCGTGCTAAGGATCTTTGCTCTGAGCAAGCCGTTACAGATCAGGCTCTTAGGCATATTCTCATTAGATCTAATG